>DAOVNY010000155.1 GCA_030630005.1 Bacteroidales bacterium
GTAAAAAGTGAAGCGAAGCAAACCCGTATGGGATAAAAGTAAAAAATCAATGCCCATAGAACGATTAGATTTTTCTTAAGGATAATGTAATGTGACGTTATTTAAATTATAGGAATGCCTGATTACCCATAATAAAATTTTTGCCTTTCTTTGATGAATGTTTTTATCTGATTGATGCTTTCCTGCAATTCAGGTACTGCTTTAAGAATCTCTTCTTTAGTTTCTTTTTTTGTAATAAAACCGGCAGCTACATAGTATAAGGGCCTGATTAATTCTTTAAGGATTTCTCCATGCTTTACGTTTGTAAACCACTCCCAAACTAAATGGTACTGCTGGTGAATTAATAATTCGTTAATTAGTATATCAAGTATTTCAATTTTTCTTTCTTTAATTAGTTTCGGAACAAGCTTATGAATTTTTTGTTCAAAATCCTGCATTTTACCTGCCCAAAGAAGAATAATGGAATATAATATGGTGGATTTCAAATCTTCTTGATTTTTCAAAACCTTTTCCATCAAGTTGATAGCCTTTTCAGGATTTTTATTTTCCAGATAATACAAAAAAGCTAGATTGTTCATAGCTCCAACATTTCCCTTTTCAATAGCTTTGAGGTAATATTTTTCCGCTTCTTCCTGACGGTTCATATTTTGGTATA
This sequence comes from Bacteroidales bacterium, assembly GCA_030630005.1. GTDB lineage: Bacteria > Bacteroidota > Bacteroidia > Bacteroidales > JAIORY01 > JAIORY01. The sequence goes on from DAOVNY010000155.1 coordinate 656, forward strand.
AATTAGCCAAATTGTTCATAGCTCCAACATATCCCTTTTCAATAGCTTTGAGGTAATATTTTTCCGCTTCTTCCTGACGGTTCGTATTTTTGTATAAAAAAGCCAGATTGAACATAGCTCCAACATGTCCCTTTTCAATAGCTTTGAGGTAATATTTTTCCGCTTCTTCCTGACGGTTCGTATTTTGGTACATAAGAGCCAAATTGTTCATAGCTCCAACATTTCCCTTTTCAATAGCTTTGAGGTAATATTTTTCCGCTTCTTCATGACGGTTAGTATTTTGGTACATAAGAGCCAGATTATACATAGCATTAACATATCCCTTTTCAATAGCTTTGAGGTAATATTTTTCCGCTTCTTCATGACGGTTCATATTTTGGTACATAAGAGCCAGATTGTACATAGCTTCAACAATTCCCTTATTAATAGCTTTGAGGTAATATTTTTCCGCTTCTTCCTGACGGTTCATATCTTCGTATAAAAAAGCCAGATTGTTAATAGTGCTGACATTTCCCTTTTCAATAGCTTTGAGAAGAAATGTCTCAGCATCAGCATGTTTATTTTCTTTGATATAAGAAAATCCAATTAGTGAATATTTTTCTCCATCTTCTTGCTCAATACGGTCTAATATCTTTCTTGCTTCTTCATATTTACCATCAATTATTTTTGAGTAAGCGTGTTTATATATTTTATCGGATGGTTCGGGTAAAAAATCAAGATGCTTTTGCTTGATGTCTTTTATTGTTTGGGTTTTCTCAATCAGCTCATCCCTTTGAACCAATGTAATATATTTTGAATGTGCAAGAGCTTTGCTCATTAGTATGGCGTAATCTTTTTTCATACCTTTTGAATCCAAATCTCCCAGATGTTTTTTGAAAATTTGCTGCAATTCATCCTTATCATACCAGTTTTCAAGAAAAATAGTCAGATATTTTACCTGGTGCTTTTCTTTGGGACCTCCTTGTGTCATTAACAACCAAAGGTTAAAAAAGCGTTCGGAAAGCCGGTATAGATTATCTTTTTGCTGTCCTTTCATTTTTTCAACTATCCCAGAGTATACAAGTTTGTTGAGTTGTGCTGAAATTATTTTTCCTGTCATTTTACAACTTTCAATAAGCGGTTTCAATTTAACGGCATCCCAGAAAAAAGAGAGTTCCAGCACTATCTTCTTTTGTGCAGCCGGAAGCTTTGAAAGTCGTTCCTGGTATAAAGGTGTAGCCCTGTCAATAATCAAACGTAAATATTCAAAGCCGTTTTGTTCGGGGCGGTCAATTAATATTTCAATAAAGTTCAATAAAGTGCGTGGCATACCATCAGTCAATACTCTGATAGTATCAATCTGTCCCGGGTGTTTTTTTATGAATTGCCTGATTTCCGGAAGTTCCAGAAATTTGCTCCAGTAAATTAACAGTTCCCTTACTTCCTCAGTGGTTAAGCTGTCAAGTCTGATAATTCTGAAAAACTGGTAAAATGCTTTCTCATATTTCCAGTAATGTTCGCTAAGGCGAGTGCTTCCGCCTATAATACGTAAATCATTGTAGTTCATCAACAATTCTCGTAATAAATGGGCATCGTCTCCAATGTTATCAAAAATCCGGTCAATATTGTCCACTAATAAAATTAGTTTTTTATCAGCATTCTTCAATACTGTTTGAATATTTAAGTACAGGGATTTAGAATATTCAGTTGGTTCATCCTTAAAATCCATCCAATCGGTTTCTTCGGTAATGTAATTTTTTGTTTTTAATTCGCGTATTACCAAATCCCACAAATCAAATAAGCGATATACACCGGCTTGTTCTTCGCTAAGATTAATAACAATCAATTTATTATTTAGATTTTTATCTGTATTTATTTCTGCCTGTATTCTGCGAAGCAGAGTAGATTTGCCACTCCCCCTCCTGCCAATCAGAAGAAAATTCTGAATAGAACCTCTCATATCATCTCTCCTTATCTCAGATATGATTCTTTGAAATTCATTTTGCCTGACTACAAAATGCTTTTTGATTTCATCATCAGTCAGATTTGGCGATAGATAAAAATAGATATTTCTAATTCTTGCTTTATTTTTCATTATTTTTATTTTTCAAATTCAAATTCAGGATGTTGACGTTTCCACCATACTTGCAGGATTGGAGAAACAAACAGGTAGAAGCGATTCTCCTCAACAATATATCCGTCACGTTCCAGCATTTTAACTCGCTTCATATATTCATCTTTTTGTTTCCATTTATTTGCCAGATTATATATTTGCTGCAGAGATATTTTATTTTCAAAAGCACAAATTGTAAGCACTTCTTTACAAAAACCGTAAGCATTTTTATTAAGGTAAGGTGGTTTTAACCTGGATTCCCAATCCTGCAAGTTCTCATCGTGTTTCACTATATTATTGAAAGCTCTGTCAATATCTTCTTTTTTAAGTTTAGTTATGTTTTGCTTATAAAGAATTGCATCTGATTCTTCAATAATAAGTTGAATAAAATATGGTATGAGATTATCTATTTTCTTTAAAATATAATTTATTTGTTCTTTCCCGATTTGCATGCTTGCACCATCAGTCAATTGTTTGATAAGTTGAATAGCTTCATTTTTTCTTAATGGAGATATCCGTATACGATGGAGTTCGTTAATTAATTTTGGTCTGTCAAGAGTTTCCACAACTTGTTCCAGTCCAATTGAACCGGCTAAAACAAGAATAAAACGGCTAAAATTTTTATTTTGACGTATAGCTCTGAGGGTGTGAAGCATATCAATTGCCTGCTCTTTACCTTCATTTTTTTTAATTGAAGAAATAACTTCCGGAAATTCATCTAAAAACAAAACCACTTTATGATCCATCTTGTTTAATTCTTCAATCAGCGATAATAGCTCATCTTTATAATCTAATTCCTTTTTAATGAATTTAATATTCCCTTCTATACTAATTTCGCCTATCCCGCGGCTTTTAATCCACTTCCTGACTTTATTCTTTGTTTTTCTATATGTGTTAAGTTGCTTTAACAGAATATTAAACAGGTGCTTGAAAAACTGTTTTTGATTCCTGTCTGATTCGATATTTTCATAGCAACAAATATAATCAGGCAGACAATTCAGTGCTAGGTCTTTCATGATAGATGTCTTCCCAACTCGTCTCGGAGCTGTAAATAAAATATGATTTCCTTTGTATATTTCACGCCAGAATTCATCATTTATGTATTTGCGGCGTATATAACTATCACCCTCAGCGGGTGGACCAATTTTGGTTTTTGGATGTATCCACTTTATATTTTCCATAATGACAACAATTTTGTTGGCAAAGATACATAACAACAATATTGTTGTCAAGTTTTTTTGATAATATTTTTTTCAATTTAGCTGGTAAGCGGTTTAGCACCGTCCTGTTTTCCGCATTGGGACACCCTAAACACAAATATTTATAAAGATTTTTTATTTATTCTTTTGACTTGAACCAAAAGGTCAGGGATGTATTTGAAGGATCGGCCTATTAAAAATCAACGGCCGTAAGGAAAAATGAAAATCTGTAGCGTTAATAAAAATTCGGGTGCGATTAAAATTATGTATAATGGCATAGATAAATCCGTTATACAAAAATCTATAAAATTCCAGAAACGTAAGTAGCTTGAATTTTTTAGCGGAGGATTTACATTTTTAGTTGATTTTTAATAAGCCTTGATTTTTTGGTACTTTTTTATCAAGAAAAAAGTACAATAATTAAACTACCTATCTGTGCAGAGCTCTCTGAATTTTATAACATATTCATCAAACACCCAACAAAAACCTCATCGTATCAACACCATCGGCATAATCCCATAATTGCGGTGACTGGCTCGTACCAAAAGGTATGCAGGAAATTATTTCCTTGTCATTTGAAATTAGACACTGGATTTTATCAGCATTTGAATTAAGTAAATTATTTAATTCGTTCTTATCATCATAATATTCATAGTAAACTACTGAAATCGGTGAACCAAATCCTTTATCCTCTTTTAACATTAAAAAACCGTTATCAATATGTGCTGTTTTATTTATAAGATAAATTGATTTATAATAATCGTAATTATTTCTGTATTTATAATTGTTAATAACATTCTCAAAACTTTTAACTGCATCAAAAAATTGATCAAAAGAATAAGCTTTGGGAACAAATATTTTTGAAACATTACGGCAGCCCAAACCGAAATAAGTAAAAATATCTTCACCCAACAATCTTAGTTCATTCTGCGTTTCATTTCCTGAAATTACAGACACTCCATTTCTGTTTTTGCGTATTATATTAGGATATTGACCAAAATAATATTCAAAATAACGTGAAGTATTATCACTGCCTGTTGCAATGATAACATCAAAATTGCTTAATTCTTTATCAGTAAATTCAATATTGTTTTTAAATCCATGTTCAATATCAATAATAACTTCTGCAATAGCAGGCAATAATTTCGGGTCTTGCGATGAAAGCTTTCCAATAAAAATATTTCCTGAAATCAACACACATAAAAAGTCGTGAAAGCCAACAACAGGGATATTCCCAGCCATTACAACACCTACCCTGCCCGATGTTTTTTTATTATTATTAAATTTTTGAATATATGGCTTGATCCATTTTTTTATGTTTTTTTCTTTTAAGCTTTCGCAAATTGAAGTTATTGCAAACCTGACATTTTCTTCGGTAAACCATGCATTTTTTTCATAACTTGTTTTAATGATGTTTTTAAATGAATTGTAATGTTTTTTAAAGAGAACATTTGAATTATCATTAAACTCAACATCTTTTTTAAAAAAACTTAAAAATTCGCCTAAGCTGATAAATGCTTTAATTCTTTTATTTAAATCCATATTTTATTAAGTTATACTGAAACGCATAAACTTTACTATTTTCGTATAAACTAACTGAATAGTTAGTGATGTCTGTTTATTTATCTGTTTGCATTCCCGTTCAGTATCAGTTTATAATATTGTGTTCAGAATAAAAGGTAAAAATTAAAAACTTATAGGTTTTTCGACCATAATATATATTTGCAAAATTACTTTAATTAATTTTATGATAC
>DAOVNY010000020.1 GCA_030630005.1 Bacteroidales bacterium
AAGAAAAACTTCAAGGCTAATACTATTTTCATTACATACTGTTTCAATAGTTTTATCATGCAAGCCCAATTCAATACCAAATCGTTCTAAAACTAAAATAAGAAAATGGTTATCAAGAATTACATCTGACATTTTCAAGTCTTTACGAATTATGTCTTTTTTTTCTGTCATAGTAATATTATTTTTTCAAAACAGCCATCCAGCCATGAAACAAAAAGGTATTTATTTCTTCTGCATATTGCTCCATTTCTTTTTTTGTTAAATCATGCATGATAATTTCATTTATAATATTTATATAAAATGAAATAATATTTTGTCAAGAAAAATAAATAATACTTTTATTTTTTGCCAACTGTTTTCATCTTTCTTTATCTGCATAATAACGAACAATGTTTATTTGTACAAAATAAATACATTATTTTTATTTAGACAAATTAAAAATAATTTTTTTTTAAATATTTTGATAATACAATTCAACTGTGTATTTTTACACAAAATAATAAATTATTGAATTTGAAAATTACATTTCTCGGAACTGGAACATCACAAGGAGTACCTGTGATAGCATGTAATTGCGAAGTTTGCAATTCAAAAAATATAAAGGATAAACGTTTAAGGTCATCTGTTTTGATAAAAACAGGTGATGAAACTATAGTTATTGATGCCGGTCCGGATTTTCGTCAGCAAATGCTTAAAGAAAATGTTAATAACTTGAATGCCATTCTGATCACACACGGACATAAAGATCATGTTGGCGGACTTGACGATGTTAGAGCATTTAATTACCGCCAGAAAAAATCAATGGATGTTTTTGCCTCAAAAATACATCAGAAGGATATTAAGAGAGAATTTTTTTATGCTTTTGAAGAAAACACATATCCCGGTGTACCGAAAATTGACCTTCATGTAGTTGATAATAATCCATTTAAAATTGGTTCTGTTGAAATAATTCCAATTAAAGCAAAGCATTATAAAACCGAAGTTCTTGGATATAGAATTGGAGATTTTACTTATATAACAGATGCAAATTTTATTTCTGACAAAGAAAAAGAAAAAATAGCAGGCAGTAAAATAATTGTACTCAATGCTTTACGGAAGAAAAAACATGTTTCACATTTTACTCTTTATGAAGCAATTGAAATATTAAAGGAATTTAATCCCGAAAAAGCATATCTTACTCATATTAGTCATTTGATGGGATTACATGATGAAGTTTCAACAGAATTGCCTTCATTTATTGAGCTTGCTTATGATGGATTGAGAATAAAATGTTAATTGAAATGACTAAAATGACTAAAATTATTTTATTGATAATCTTTGTTTTGTGGATTTTTGTGTTTTAGTGTATTTGTGGCATTTTTTATTTTGACTTTATTTCCCTTATTCCCCCTATTTCCTCACATATCTCAAATCCAAAAGATTGATAGGATTACTACCCAGTCCGGTAACATCTTTTTGTACAAACCGTAAAACTTGATCGTAAAATAAAATCACCACAGGAGCTTCCTCCATAACAAGATTATCCATTTTACGATAAAGAGATATCCTTACGGAATCACTAACTTCATTTTGTGATTGTTCGTAAAGAAAATCAAATTTCGGATTTGAAAAGTGAGTGTAATTTGGGCCATGTGGACAAAAGTTTTTGCTATAAAACAACGAAAGATAATTTTCCGCATCAGGATAATCTGCAATCCATGAGCTTCTGAAGAAATTTAATTTTGCCTGTGCTTTCATTTCTTTCAACGCAGCAGGTGGATTAACATCAATATTAATATTAAATCCAATTTCGTTAAGTTGATGCTGGATGAATTTACAAAGATCAAGATACTCGGCAGTAGTTGATAGTGTAATAGATGGTATCTCATCCCCTGCCGAAAAACCGACTTTTGCAAGTAATTGTCTGGCTTTGTCAGGATTGTATGAATATCCTTTTATTATAGTGGTATCAAATGCAGGAAGTCCTTTTGGAATTATGCCATAATTTCCGGGCATACCGATATTATTTCTCAGGTATTTCATTATTTTTTTCCTGTCGAAACCATAATTTATTGCTTGCCTTACAAACTTTGAACTCAACGGATTTTTTATTGCTTTTTTACCGGACTTATCCACAAGTATCCCAAGATATTCAGTATTGAGATATGGCTGAGTTATCAGCTTGAATTTATCATTATATTTTGGATTTAGTTTCCCGTTTTTTGTAAGTAATTCATCTTTGTATCTCGCATCAATCCCCGACATAAAATCCAGATTTCCAAGAATAAACTCAAGAAAAGCTGATTGTTTATCTATTAAAAAAGTAATAGCTACCGCATCGAGATATGGAAGACGTTTATCTCCATCAAATTCAAAATATTTTTCATTTTTCAGAAAAACGAGTTTTATTCCTTCCATCCACATTTTATATTCAAAAGAGCCTGTACCAACGGGATTTCTTCTGAAATCTTTTCCGTAAAAACTAATTGCTTCTTCAGGAACAACCGAGCAATACTGCATTGCAAGAATTCCGAGAAAAGGTGGGAAAGCTTGTTTCAATCTAATTTGAAAAACAGAATCATTTAAAGCAATAAAAGCATAATCTCCACTATTTTCTTCAACATAATTAAAAACCCATGAGCCCGGTGAACCTACCTTTTGGTCAACTATACGCTTAAAACTATATTCAAAATCAAAAGCATTTACCTTTCTTCCTATACCTTTTTCAAAAACTTTATTATCATGAAAAAAAACATCTTTTCTTAAATAAAATTTATAATTTTTACCATCATCAGAAATCTCCCAGGATTTGGCGATACAAGGAGTAATTTTCATTTCATCGTTAAATTGCACAAGACCGTTAAACAACTGATTGCAAGCCCAGATGTTAGACTGGTCTTTAGCAAAAGCCGGATCGAGGGAAGAAATTCCGGCTGCTTCATTATATTTGAAAACCGTCTTATTTCCATTATTCTTATCTCGAACACCGCATCCGAATAAAATGAGAATTACTATGAATTTATAAATATTTTTTTTTCTAAATTTTAAATTCATTATTTCAAATTTTAAATTTCTTTCAAATAATGAGTAAATGTAAAATTATAAATGAAAAATTTAATATTTGTTACTAAATATTTTTTCTTTCATAGTTTCATTATTGCATTATACATAGTAAACAATAATTCATTTACCCAACTTATTTATATATTTTCATAACAAATAACTTCTTATGCTTGATTTTATGGTTTATTTATTGTATGTTTGTATAGATGAAAATAATCTATGTTTAATTAAATTTTTTCAAAAATGAATGATATTTTTTTAAAATACATGGACGAAAGGTTTAAGGCTAAAGAACTTCAGGAAACTAAAAATTTGATAACTCCTTCCCAAATAAACGGACCAATAATCACTATTTCGCGTGAAGCCGGATGCTCCGGTAATGAAATTGCTAATGAACTTTGTTTGGCACTAAGCAAAAAAAATCGGGAAAATGATATTAAGATTGAATGGCAATGGATCAATAAACAAATTCTTCATTCTACTGCTAAAGAACTAAAAATGCCTGAGTTAAAGATTAAATATATTTTTAAAGCAGAAAAAAGAGGTATGATGGACGATATTTTTTCTGCCCTTTCATCAAGATATTATAAAAGCCATAAGACAATTCAGAAAACCGTTGTTAAAATAATTAAAGGTTATGCTGCTAAAGGAGATATTATCATTGTTGGGCGAGGAGGAGTTGTTTTTACACACGATGTTCCAAATTCGTTACATGTTAAGTTAGAAGCTCCTTTAGAATGGCGTGTTGAGCAAATCAGTCGTAAACATAATATTTCGGGTGATGAAGCAAGAAAATATATTTTAGATGTTGATCATAAAAGGGAAAAGCTACTCGAACTGTTAAGTGAAAAAAAATATACTACTAATTTATTCGATATAATTATTAATTGTTCAAAATTCAGCAAAAATGAACTTATTGACTCAATATTAAAAATTGCTGAAGCAAAAAAGATTATTTAGTTTTGGGTTTTGAGTTTTGGGTTTCAGGTTTTGAGTTTTGGGTTTGTGGTTAACCCAGAACTATTAAAAAACCAATGGATTCTTTACTTTTTGTTTTAATAAAACGATATCAATAATATCAATCATTTCGTCTATATAATGGAATTTCAATCCTTTAATATATTCCTTTTTGATTTCAAGGATGTCTTTTTTGTTTTCTTTTGAAAGAATGATATCAGTAATTTTTGCTCTTTTTGCAGCAAGCATTTTTTCTTTAACTCCGCCAATAGGCAATACTTTACCTCTTAATGTCAATTCTCCTGTCATTGCAGTTTTTGCTTTTACTTTTCGTTGAGTAAAAGCTGAGGCAAGAGCTGTGAATACAGTTATACCTGCCGAAGGACCGTCTTTTGGTGTTGCTCCTTCTGGTACATGAATATGAACATTCCATTTACTGAAAATATCAGGATCAATATTTAAGAATTTTGAGTGTGCTTTCAAATATTCATAAGCTAATGTTGCGGATTCTTTCATCACATCACCGAGGCTCCCGGTAAGAGTAAGATTTCCATTTCCTTTACTCAAGCTTACTTCAATAAAAAGAATCTCGCCACCGGCAGCAGTCCATGCCAATCCCGTAACTACTCCTGCAATATTATTATTAAAATTTCTGTCTTTTTGAAAATGTTCTGCACCAAGGATAGTAACGACATCTTCATCATTGATCTTTTTGATATATTTCTTTTTCATCACAATAAACTTTGCCTTATTTCTTATAATTTTGGCAATAGTTTTTTCTAATGAACGAACGCCTGATTCACGGGTATAATCTTCAATTATTTTTTCAATTATTTTTTTATCAAAGGAAACCTGTGATTTTTTTACACCATGTGCGTCTAATTGTTTTGGTAAAAGATGCCTTTTTGCAATTTCAATTTTTTCTTCAATTAAATATCCCGAAAGGTTAATTATTTCCATCCTGTCGCGCAAAGCAGGATGAATAGTACTAAGAGTATTTGCTGTAGCAATAAACATTATTCTCGAAAGATCGAAATCAATTTCGAGGTAATTATCATAAAAAGTATTATTTTGTTCAGAATCAAGTATTTCGAGAAGAGCTGCTTGAGGATCGCCACTTATATTATTCCCGCTTACTTTATCAATTTCATCAAGAACAAAAACAGGGTTGGATGATTTGGCTTTTTTCAAATTCTGAATTATTCTTCCAGGCATAGCACCAACATAAGTTTTTCTATGTCCGCGTAATTCAGATTCATCACGTATCCCGCCAAGCGACATTCTGATATATTTTTTGCCAAGTGCTCTTGCTATAGATTTTCCTAATGATGTTTTTCCAACACCGGGAGGACCTACAAAGCATAAAATTGGCGATTTCATATCATTTTTAAGATTAATAACAGCAAGGTGCTCAATTATTCTTTCCTTGATTTTTTCTAATCCAAAATGATCTTCATCTAAAATTATCTGTGCATGATCAAGATCAAAATTATCTTTTGTGAATTCATTCCATGGCAGCTCCACTAACATTTCCAGATAATTCACCTGTATAGAGTATTCTGCTGCCTGTGGATTCATCCTCTGCAATTTGGTCAGTTCTTTTTTAAAAACTGTTTCAACTTCTTTTGTCCATTTCTTTTTTGATGCTTTTTCTTTTAACTCAAGAATTTCTTGTTCATTCGAACTACCACCAAGCTCATTCTGAATAGTTTTTAGTTGTTGATTAAGCAGATAATCTCTCTGCTGTTTATCCATGTCAACCTTAACCTTACTCTGTATTTGATTCTTTAACTCAAGCATCTGAAGTTCTTTCGTTAATGATGAAAGAACATTATTTGCCCTTTTTTCAAGATCAGATATTTCAAGAAATTTTTGTTTTTCTTTAACATCATTATTTAGATTTGAAGAAATAAAATTGACCAAAAAAACAGAGCTTTCAATATTATTAATTGCAAACTTTGCTTCTGAAGGAATATTTGGAGATTTTTTGATTATCTGAATTGACAGGTCTTTTAATGATGAAATTAAAGCATCAAATTTATGCTTGTCTTTAATTTCATGTTTTACTTCAAAATCAGATACTAATGCTTTAAAATATGGATCAGATTGAACCATTTCCAATAACTGAAAACGTTTTTTCCCTTGAATGATAGCGGTTGTACTACCATCAGGCATTTGGAGTATTTTAATAATATGAGCAACTGTACCAATTTTATTCAGATCGTCGAACTTAGGATCTTCTTCGCTTGCATCTTTTTGAGCAACAACACCAATAATCTTGGAACCTGAATAAGCTTCCTTAATCAATGTGATTGATTTGTCTCTGCCAACGGTAATAGGGATAACAACACCAGGAAATAAAACCGTGTTTCGCAATGGCAAAATTGGTAATTTCTTTGGGAGTTTTTCTGCATTCATCAACTCTTCGTCTTCCGGCGATAGAAGTGGAATAAATTCAGTATCGGAATCAATAACATCAATAAATTTTAAAATGTCTGATTTTATCATTTCTTTTTTTCAAGATGCTTTTTGTATTTATTTTTAAATTTATCAACACGACCTGCTGTATCAACAAATTTCATTTTACCGGTATAAAAAGGATGAGAAGTATTTGAAATTTCAAGTTTAAATAGTGGATATTCTTTGCCATCTTCCCATTTAATTGTTTCTTTAGTTTTAACCGTAGATTTTGTCATGAATGTATAATCATTCGATATATCTTTAAAAACAACAAATCTGTAATCTTTTGGGTGAATGTCTTTTTTCATTTTTCTTAGCTTTATTTTTTCGGGTTGCAAAATTAGTTTTTTTTTGAATAAAACAAAAAGAATTATTAATAATTTTTATTCTTTTTCGATACTATCCATGTAATCATAATTTTATCAAATTACCAATCATGTTTTGAAGCATTTTGTAAACTTTCACCAATTACAATAAATTACAACCAATTACAACCAATTACTACTAATTACAACTATTATATTACTCCTATTTTAAAATAGCCCGTGTTATTTCACGTTTTCCGGGAGGTCCGGGTATGTTTTCAATTGCAAATCCCGATGCTTTCAATGCTCTTTTTACTTTCCCTTTGGCAGAATAGGTTGTTAAAATTCCATTCTTTTTCATTGAAGTAGCTATCTTAATAAAAATTTCTGCTGTCCATAGTTCCGGCTGAACATCAGGAGCAAATGCATCAAAATATACCAAATCATAATTATTTTTTGGCAAAATAATATCTTCAATTTTTTTATGTCTCTTTTTAAGAGCAAATTTTTTAGTGATATTTTTAAATTCACCCCACCCTACCTTGTGTATTTTTAAAAACGAAGTACTTATATTTTTATCTTGAAAAAGCATGGGATAATTGATCTTTTGATAAATTTCTTCTTCCAAAGGAAAAGCTTCAACAGAAGTATAATTTATTTCCTGATTATTTTCTTCCGATTCCATGAGAGTCAATAAAGCATTTAGTCCGGTTCCAAAGCCAATCTCAAGAATATTTATCTTTTCCGAATTAATTTTCAAATACCGGAAACCTGCATCAATAAATATATGCATAGACTCCTGCACTGCTCCGTGAATTGAATGATAATGCTCACCTAACTCAGGAACATACAAAGTATGCGAACCGTCTTCGGTTTTTATTAATTGAATGTTTCCATACATTATTCAGACTTTTCTTTTATCAATATAAAGTAACATTTAAAACAAAATTAGCGAAAAAATAGTATTTTTGAAGTACTTTTCACTAAAATCAAATCAAATGCTTGGAAATATCAACATAGAAAAAATTTTATTTTTGGATATTGAAACCGCTCCGGCATATCCCAATTACGAAGACATGCCTGATAATTTCAAAAAATTATGGGATAAAAAAGCAAACCGGATAAAAAAAGAAGATAACGACACACCGGATGTTTTATACGAAAGAGCCGGGATTTATTCCGAATTTGGAAAAATTATTTGTATTTCGGTGGGAATAGTTAATAATGATGAGATCAGAATAAAATCATTTTTTGATGATGATGAAAAGAAAATATTAGTTGATTTTTCAGAAATGTTAAATACAAAATTCAATTCCAGAGATAATAAACTTTGTGCACATAACGGAAAAGAATTTGATTTTCCTTATATCGCGAGACGTATGTTGGTTCATGGTGTAAGATTACCGGAAATGCTTGATATTGCCGGCAAGAAGCCATGGGAAATATCACATCTCGACACAATGGAATTGTGGAAATTTGGTGATTACAAAAATTATACTTCCCTCGAACTCCTCTCAGCTATTTTTAATATTCCTACCCCAAAAGATGATATTGACGGCAGCATGGTTGGAGAAGTCTATTGGAAAGAAAAAGACCTACCGCGTATTGTAAAATACTGTCAGAAAGATGTACTTACCATCGCACAACTTCTACTCAAATACAAGGGAAAACCGCTTATTGAGGATGATAAAGTGGTGATTGTGGAGTGATTTTGAGTGAATGATTTTAAGTATGGAAAAAATTAATAAGCCGCTAATTCGTTAATAAAAATAATTCGCGTATTCGCGGCAAAGAAAGAACCTTGGATTTTAGCCAATTTTTTAATACTTTTGCATTGGAAAATAGCCAAAAATGGAAAAATGATAAATAGAAATTGTTTAAATTGAAAATAATAAAAACGTTCTTACTATCGCACAACTTTTATTGAAATTCAAGGAAAAAATGCTTATTGAAGATAACAAAGTGGTGATTGTGGAGTGATTAAAATTGTACGTTTTTATTCCTATATTATGGATTTATATTTTAAATTTTACAAGCAAGTTTAAAAACAATAGTTATAAAAAACAACATAATTAAAAACAACAGTAATATGAAAATAAACTACTTTTTAATTTTAGGTTTAACCTCAATTATTATGTCATGTGGTCCAAGTCAAAAAGAAATTGAAGAAAGAGAAAAATTTGTCGCTGACTCTTTAAGAATAGCCAAAGAATATTCTATTGCAAAGGCAAAAGAACAAATGGAAAAATTTGTCGCTGACTCTTTAAGGATAGCCAAAGAATATTCTATTGCAAAGGCAAAAGAACAAATAGAAAAAGAGAGAATACATAAAGAGAAAATTGAAGTTGGAAAATCTATAAATAAAAGAAAATTAAAAAAAATCTTTGATGAACTAACTCCTCAGTTGCAAAAAGAAAAGAAAAAACTTGATCAAATAAATGAATTTCAATTTGGCCGTTCCCTTTCAACTAAGCAACAACAGCTAAGAAACCAAAATGAGAAAATTAATGAATTGGCGTACTTTATTGACAAGGTTGAAAAGGAGATATCAATGTCTAACTTATTTAATTCGTTTGATTTTCAATTAACACCACAAGGAACGGTAGAGCACATATTTACTTCAGCTAAAAGCGGTGACTTTAGTAAAATGAGACACATTTTAGACCCATATGGAGAATATGATTCTGATGCTAAACAAATTTGTTTAGTAGAAATGCTCCCTCTATATAGACAAGAAGAATGGAAAAGAGTTTTTGAAAACGGTAGAATGATGAGTGATCCTGTTATTAAAGGAGATAAAGCTGAAATTGAAATTGCCATCGGCTCTTCCTCAAACCGACTTGAAAAAATCAACTTGGTTAGAAGAATGGATAAATGGTATATAAAGGGAATGTGAAAAAGCCTACTTGTATCATTACATTAAAGACATAGGATATATAATAGGTTAAGAGTGTCTTTTGCTTTTAATTAGCTTTCCTCTTAATGGATAGGAAAGTAGCTCTAAAACACTACGTTTTTTATGCCTAACCATTAAGTCATATTAAGCTAAATCTTACTTTTTGAATTGTTGGTTTTTTGTAAAGTTGAATAACAAAATGTAATAAAGGAATCAAAATTTCTAAATTAAAACAAGAATCCAGTATCAAGTATCCAGAAACAAGCCACCAGCTCTTAATTCCTTCTTATCCAAAAAATTCCTCAAAATTTTCAGTTTTGTTTAATAAAATTTTATGACCTTTGCCGGCTGAAAATATTATGAAATTTATTATACAATTATGAAAGCAAAAACATTTGTTGAGAAGATTTTCGATGCCGAAAAAGGCAGTATAATTTTTAAGAGACCAGATATTATTTTAACGCATGACAATACTGCGAGTATTGCAGGAACATTCAGTAAAATGGGAGGTAAAAAAGTAGCCGATCCCGATCAGTTGCTTATCGTTCTTGATCATAATGCACCTCCGACAAATGCAAAACTTGCCAATCAGTATCAGAAAATTAGAGATATTGTAAAAGAACAGGGAATTAAAAAATTTCATGATGTAGGCAGCGGAATATGCCATCAGATAATGGCACAATATGCCAAACCACAAATGATAATTGTTGGTAGCGACAGTCATACCTGTACTGCCGGGGCATTTAATGCTTTTGCTGCCGGAATTGACAGGACAGAATCTGCCGGATTATGGAAACAAGGTGAAACATGGTTCAGAGTTCCCGAATCAATTAAAATTACCCTTAACGGAAAATTACCTGAAGGCGTTTATGCAAAAGACCTTTCGTTGTGGATTATCGGTATGATAGGCTCAAGCGGAGCTGATTATATGTCAATTGAATATCATGGCGAAGGAGTTAAATCTCTTACAGTTTCGCAGCGAATGACAATTGCTAATCTGGCTTCTGAGATGGGAGCAAAAAATGCTGTCTTCCCTGCTGATGAAGTTTTAAAAAATCATTTAAATGAAGATATTAAAGGTGTTTGGGCTGATGAAGGTGCAGAATATGCAAAAGAGATTGAGATAAATCTTGATGAATTATTCCCGCTTGTGGCTGCTCCACATAATGTTGATAATGTTAAAGCTCTTTCAGAAGTTCAGGGAACAAAACTTCAACAATCAATGATTGGAACTTGTACTAACGGGCGACTTGAAGACTTGAGGGAAGCTGCAAAAGTTCTTGAAGGTAATAAAATACCTGAACATTTCCAGATGCTTATAATTCCTGCTTCCAAAGATATTTATTTCGAAGCTATGAAAGAAGGCTTGATAGAAATATTTATGAATGCAGGTGCTCATGTGCTTTCTACTTCTTGTGGCCCATGTCTGGGAACAGGACAAGGAATTCCCGCAGATGGTTTTAATGTAATTTCTACAGCAAACAGAAATTTTAAAGGTCGTATGGGAAATAAAGAAGCCAATATTTATCTTGCTTCTCCTGCATCTGTTGCCATTTCATCCCTTAAAGGAGAAATTACCGATCCCCGTGGAATTAAAGCTAACGATAAATTCCCTTACAGCAGAGAGCAAAGCAAAACTGTGGATGTAAGCAGCACTGATGACAGATATTCTGAAGGCACATGGAATTATGCTGATGTTGACAATTTGAATACTGATTTGATGTTTGCCGGAAACTTAACTTATTCGGTTCTTAGCTCTGAGCCTGAAAAAATTATTCCTTACCTTTTCAAAGGATTCGATGATTCGTTTTCGGATAGAGTGAAGGAAAATGATGTGATTATTGCCGGAGCCAATTTCGGATGCGGTAGCTCAAGAGAACATCCTGCTGTCGGATTGTCTTATGCAGGTGTAAAAGCAGTTATTTGTAAATCTGTAAACAGGATTTTTTATCGTTCTTCTGTAAATCAGGGATTACCGATAATTCTTTTACCTAAAGCTGTTAATGCTTATAAACAAGGTGATAAAGTTGATGTTGATATGCCAAACGGAATTGTAAAAATTGCTGATAAAGAATTTAAATTTGCCGCATTACCAGAGAAGTTGATGAATATTTTTAATGCTAAAGGATTGGTTAATTATATTAAAGGGTAAACTTAAAGGTTTTGGGTTTTGAGTTTAAGGTTTTGAGTTTAAGGTTTCGGGTTTGAAGTTTAAAGTTGAGAATAAAGATTAATGCTTAAGGTGAAAAAGTTTTTATACGTATTATTATTTCTGATTTTTTTAATAATTTCTTATTTGGTGATAAATGAGGTTTTTCCAAAATCAGTTGGACGATTTCCGGTATTTGTCATTATTTTCCTCCTTGACATTTATTTATGGGTTTCGATACGTAAAAAGATAAATAAGAAAAACAGCCTTCTAAAATACTTTCTCACAAGCCTTTATTGGTTTCCTTTTGTATTGCTGATATTAAATGTAATTATCTCTCTTTTTTCATCATTACCCGACTGGGATACATTTTACAGAACTTATTCATTTGGACTAATAACAATATCTTATGTTGCAAAAATATTTTCCGTAATCTTTCTTTTTCTTGCTGATTTTTTAGTTGTTATAAAGCATGTGGTTAGTTATAATATTAAGAAAAAGAAGAAAAAAAGTGAGCTGAATTACGGAAAGAAAATTTCGAGGAGTAAATTTATAAAAAACCTTGGTTTGATCAGCGGAGGAGTGATTTTTAGTGGAATGCTTATTGGAATGGTAAAATGGGTGTACGATTTTAGGATTAGAAAACATACTGTTCGCCTTCCCAATTTGCCTTCTTCATTCGATGGATTAAAAATTGTTCAGATATCTGATCTTCATCTTGGTAGCTGGATTTCGGAAGAACCTCTTGAAAAAGCTGTTAAAATGGTCAATGAGCTTGATCCCGATCTTGTATTTTTCACCGGTGATTTGGTTAATTTCACTTCACGTGAAGCTTTTAAATTCGAAACGGTTTTAAGAAAAATAAAAGCAAAATATGGAATATTTGCTACTCTTGGAAATCACGATTATGGAGATTATATCAGATGGGAAACTCCATCTGCAAAAGAAAATAATATGCAGCAATTGTATGATTTTTATGATCGTATAGGCTGGAAATTATTGAACAACGAAAATTTTATTTTTGAAAAAAATAATGAAAATATTGCAATTATAGGAGTTGAAAACTGGGGTGCTCATCACCGGTTTCAAAAGCGTGGAGATATGGAAAAAGCTATTAAAGGAACTGAAAATTCTCCCGTTAAATTGTTATTATCTCACGATCCTTCTCACTGGGAAAAGATTGTAAGCAGGCAATTTAAAGATATTGATCTGACTTTTGCAGGGCATACTCACGGTTTTCAGTTTGGAATAGAAACACATGTTTTTAAGTGGAGTCCGGCGCAATATATTTACAAACGATGGGCAGGACTTTATTCTAATGATGATAAGTCACAATATATATACGTAAATCGTGGAACCGGATTTATCGGTTATCCCGGAAGGATTGGAATACTACCTGAAATTACTCTTATGACTTTGGTGAAGTAAATGTTAATTGGTTCTTTTATCATTTCTGGTTTTTATGGTTAACAAAGACTGAAAGCCTGAGAGAAATTTGTATCAGGCTTTCCATCCTATATAATGAAACTATCTAATCTAAAAATAACTTCCACCATTTATTATAATTAAAAATAGCTTTCTTAACATAAGTTAAGACAAATTGAGATTTTATGTAATATTTTTGCTATACTTAACTAATTAAAAAAAATATTATGAAAAAATTCAACGTATTTATTGTACTAATTCTTTTTTTAAGTAGTACATTATTAATCACTTCATGTAAGAAAACTGATAATGACCCGATTCCTATACCTCCAACAGAGGCGGAAATTATTGAAAATAATATTCAAGCACTTCTTGATTCGATTATCGAAAACACACATGTGCCCGGTTTGGTTGCCGGTGTCTGGGCTCCTGATGAAGGCATTGACCTTGTTTATACTGCAGGAATTTCTGATCTTGAAACAAACGAACCAATGGATGCGGATATGATATTCAGAATTGCAAGTAATACTAAAACAATAACAATCACAGCATTGCTACAATTAGTTGATGAAGGACTTATTTCTCTTGATGATCCTTTATCAGATTATCTTCCCGACTTTCCAAGAGCTAATGAAGTTACAATAGAGATGCTTACCAATATGCGTAGTGGGATTTTTAGTTTTACCGAATCAGAAGATTATTATAATCTCTTGTTTACATATCCTACCAGAACCTGGACCACTGATGAACTTATTGACATTGCTGCCGGTCAGCCATATTATTTCGACCCAGGCACAGACTTTCATTACAGCAACTCTAATACGGCAATAATTGGTAAAATTATTGAGATAATAACTGGTTTATCACTTGAGTATAATATTAGGACAAGGATTTTTGATCCACTTGAGTTAATCAATACTGTTTATCTGGTTGGAGGAACCCAACTTCCGGGTTATCATTCAAGTGCTTATTATGCAGGAGAATATGATCCTTCACTTCCAGATGTCTCAGAATATTTTGATATTTCATACGCGGGAGCAGCAGGTGCTGCTATTTCGGATGTTTATGAATTGAAGACATATGCAATAGCTCTTGCCGAAGGTCAATTTATTTCCTCTGCCTTACAACTTGATCGTTTAGATTGCCATGAAATAGGTAGTGACAAGGGATTGAAATATGGCATGGGAATTTTTGGTTATAAAGGGTTTTATGGACATAATGGTGGTACATTCGGTTACACTTCATTAATGGTCCATTCTCCAGATAAAAATTGCACAATAATAATTTGGTATAATTGCTATCTGCCAGAAACACCTACCGATTTGCTTTATGTTATTCCACATATTATTTATAATGACCTATAAACTATAGTTTATAATATTAACATTAAAAGATTAATCATGAAAAGAAGAGATTTTCTATTTGGTAGTGCCGCCGCCGCAGGTGCGCTTACACTTCCATTCGCATGGGGCTGTACGAAAGACACAGAGTGCCCCACTCCGGATTCACAACCCCACTTTAATTATTTGGAGGTTTCGGGTACTCACCACGATATTGGAAAACAAATTGGGACAAGGTTTTCAAAAGAAATCATGGGTTCGCACTATGCCCTCCACGATTTGTTAACTTCGGTAGCAGGGATTATACAATCAGCTCCCGATGTATTTTACGATCCGTTTCTTGAAGCAGCACAAATTCATTTCCCTGATTATGTTGATGAATTACAAGGTATTGCCGATGGTTCGGGAATATCATTCGATGATATCTTTCAGAGCAATATCTTTATGGAAGTAATCTATCTGTATTATGAATTATCCGGAAAGAAAAACTATTCATTCCCCCCAAGTTTTGGATGTAGCTCAACAGCATATTCTAAAAACGGGAAATCATTTCTAACTCATAATGAAGATTTATTCACTAGTTTCTTGAGTTATATGTATTTGCTGAAAATTAAAGTAACCGGAAAACACGAAATTTTGACTCTTAGTTATCCTGGCTTAATACCCGGCATCCCTCCCGGAATGAATGAAGCCGGAATAGTTCAATGTGGCAATGATATTTGTGGATTACATATCGAACAGTCGGTGCCTATGGTATTTCACTTTCGCTCGGTGCTTGATGCAACTTCTTTGGATGATGCAGTTAGCCGTGCAAAATATCCCCACAGGACACGAACTATGACCCACAATATCGGTTCTTTCAATGAAAATAAAATAGTTTCTATTGAGGCTGCACCATCAAAAAATGAATCGCACAATGTAGATGGCTTTTATGTGCACACTAATCATTTTATTCTGCCCGAAATGCTGGATGTTGAAATTGACCCAAGTGGAATGCCTTCTTCAGAGTCAAGGTTCAACAAACTAACTGAACTTTCAGATGCTTACGCCGAGAAACCCAATGATGTAAACGGGGGCTTGATAACAAGTTTTATGTCGAGTCATAATGCCGAAATACCTCCTTGTGTTCATGATCACGGTGGAGCGAGTACCTTATCGCATTCGGTATTTGATTTTCAGAAAAAGAATTGGAATTTATACTACTCAAATCCTTGCTTGAATAATACAAAATTGTACAAATTATAGTTTTTTTAAAATAATTATTAATAATAAAATCTAAAACTTAAATAAAACAAACAGTTATGAAAACAAAAACATTACTTAATCCCATTATTCTATTTTTGGCAATATTAATGATATTGCCGGCTTGTAAAAAGAACAACGATGACCCTATAATTATAACCCTTCAGGAGAAAATTGACATAGCGGTAGATTCGATAAGATTGGACGTTGAAACAAAAATCGGGAAAATAGTGCCTACATTAAACATTTTTATTCAAACACCAAACGAGACATTGTTCTCAAGTTCTGCAGGAAAAGGATTTCAGCCTATTACTGCCGATACTTATTTTCGTTTTGCCAGTAATACTAAAAATTTTACCTCTGCTGCAATGCTAAATATGCAGGAAGATGGCTGGGTAAACATCGAAGATAAAATTACCGATACAATGCCAGGCATGAACGAACCTTATGTTCCGGCTACAGCCGAATGGGATTTTCCATTTAAAGATCAAATAACAATTAAAATGTTGCTGAATCATAGTGCAGGCGTTTACGATGTGGATAATGATTCTGTTCCCGGATTTGGAGGCTACTCCTACACACAAGTTACACAATATCTTGATCCCGATCATCAGTTTAATGCAACGGAAATGGTTAATCAGTTAACAATAAACAATCTATTTTATTTTGAACCCGGTACTGGAAAACATTACAGCAATACTGGTTATGCCATAGCTGGCGAAATCATAGGAAGAATTTATTCTTTTCATGAAGGTACTGATAAGCACTTAACTGACTATCTGCATGATTATCTTTATGGAACCGGAAATCCTGTGCCAATGGAAATGCACTTTCCGTACCTTGCAACCGATCAGAATCTCCCCGAACCATATTCTTGTGGTTATGAATATCCTGATGCCACTACCATTGAAGAATATTGCAGTTACAACATGAGTGCTCAAGTAGCTGAAGGTAATGGTTATTCCACAATGCAATACCTTAATACATACATTCGTACACTTTTAAAAGGAGAAAATATCCTAACAACTGAATCTGTTGAATTGATGAAAACATCCACATCAACTGCCGACCCTACTTATGGTTTGGGGTGCTTTTATAAGGAAAACCTGGGTTATGGTCATAATGGGGTAAGAGTTGGAAACATGTCGCTTATGATGTATGATCCCGATAACAACGTTTCTGTAATTTGCTACATTAATTGTGTTGATTTTGAGAATTTTCCTTTGAATTATTATGCAATGCCTGATGTTGCCTATGCTGTGAGAGAAATTCTTGGGTATCCGGGAAAACCGGAATAAAATTTATATTTTAAAATCCATGGCTAATAATTTTTTCCATATCTTTGATTTTTTAAACTTTATTCGGAAACGGAAAATGGAAAAAATTTATAAAGAGCAAATTTGTGGGTTTATCAACAGCATAGTTCCAATATCAGATGGGGATTGGGCTCTTTTCAGTTCCCGTCTGGCTTTTAAAAAATATAAAAAAAATGATTTGCTATTGCGAACCGGTGAAGTGGAGAATTTCATGTACTTTCTGGTTGATGGTGTAACGAGGATATATCAGTATAAAAATGATGTTGAATACACACTAAGGTTTAATTTTCCAATTACACCATTTAACTCTTATGCATCTTTTATTACTCAAACACCTTCATTAATAGATGTTGAGGCTCTAACAGATGTAAAAGTTTTCAGGATGTCTCACCATGATATGCAGAGCCTTTATGAAGAGTCTGAAATGGCAGACAGAGTAGGGCGAAGAATGATAGAGTTGCTATACGTTCAAAGAGAAATGAAAGAGCTGCAAATGCACAGCAAAACTGCGGAGGATTTCTACTTTGAACTGGCAAATAATAATAAAGACCTTATCCAGAAAATTCCACAAAAACATTTAGCCTCATATCTTGGAATTGCACCGGAGAGCTTAAGTCGTATAAGAAAAAATTTAGCAAATTGTTAAAATTTAAAACTCAAACCAGTCTTTAATAAGAATAGTTTTATCTTCGGGTTCGTTTTTATGCCTAAATTCATTTGTACGATTATCATAAATATAATCCTTTTTCCTGACTTTCGCACAAAAGAAATAATAAATATAACTATCATTATTTCAGTAAGATAAAATGCAATAATGATAAGTTTGGGTGTCCGGTACTGTTTTATTTACTTTTGACCTATGTTTATAAGAAAGAAGAAAAATAGTACAGGGTCAATAAGTATTCAAATTATTGATAAAAGCACAGGCAAGTATAAAGTAATTAACACCATTGGTAGTTCAAAGAATTTGCAGGAAATAGAGAGATTAGTTATTGATGGTAAGAAATGGATACGAGAATACACAGGAGCATTAGAGCTTGATTTTAATAATGAAAAAGATTTAGTTGAAAGTGTTTTATCAAACATTGAACAAATAACGGTTAAGGGTACAGAACTTTTATTGGGTAAATTATTTGATGAGGTAGGTTTTAATAAAATAGAAGATAGGGTATTGAAACATCTTGTAATATCAAGAATAATTTATCCTACAAGTAAATTAAAGACAATAGATTATATTGAACAGTATCAATCTATCAAGATTGAGAAGGATATAATATACAGATATTTAGATAAGCTTTATAATACTCAAAAAGAAATAGTTCAAAAAATTAGTTACCAGCACACACTCAAAGTATTAAACAATCAAATTAGTGTTGTGTTTTATGATGTTACCACTCTGTATTTTGAAATAGACAAAGAAGATGAATTCAGGAAAAATGGATTTTCTAAAGAAGGAAAACATCAAAATCCTC
The DNA here is from genome assembly GCA_030630005.1 of Bacteroidales bacterium. Classification (GTDB taxonomy): domain Bacteria; phylum Bacteroidota; class Bacteroidia; order Bacteroidales; family JAIORY01; genus JAIORY01. The sequence goes on from DAOVNY010000020.1 coordinate 18,605, forward strand.
AAATTGTTTTAGGTTTACTTGTCAGCGTTGATGGTTATCCATTAGCATACGAAATTTTTGAAGGAAATATGTTCGAAGGACACACCATGCTTCCTGTCATAGATAGCTTTAAAAACAGATATAAACTTGATAAATTAGTAATTATAGCTGATTCGGGCTTGCTATCATCTGATAACATATCAGAGCTTCAAAATAAAAATTATGAGTTTATTTTAGGAGCAAGAATTAAAAATGAGAAACAAAATATTAAAAATAAGATATTGAATCTAACACTAAAAAATGGTGAGAGTAAAATCATTGAAAAAGATAATAGCACAAAATTAATTATCAGCTATACTGAAAGTAGAGCAAAAAAAGATAAAACAAATAGAGAAAAGGGATTAAGACGACTTGAAAAACAACTAAGAGCAGGAAGGCTAACGAAATCAAATATAAATAATAGAGGATATAACAAATATTTAAAAATGGATGGTGAAATTAAAATATCCATTGACATAGAAAAGTTCCAAGCAGATCAAAAATGGGATGGATTAAAAGGATACCTGACAAATACAAACTTATCAAAAGACGATATTATTGAAAACTACACTCATTTATGGAAAATAGAAAAAGCATTTAGAATATCAAAACATGATTTAAAAGTCAGACCAATATATCATAGTAAACAGCCAAGAATTGAAGCTCATATCTGTATTTCATTCGTTGCATATAAAATATATAAGGAATTAGAAAGACAATTAAAACTGAAAAAATCAAATCTAAGTCCTGAAAAGGCTATTGAAATTGCTAAAACAATTTATGCAGTCAAAGTCAGGTTACTAAGCAATAAAGCAACTTATACAAAACTGATAATAACAAAACCTAAACAAAAAGAATTAATGAGTTTGTTTGAATTATAGTCTGGGTGTCCAGTTGCGAAAGTCAGGAAAAAGCCACAGATTCACAGATAATCTTATGCAATACTCAGAAAAGGAGTATCTATTATAAAAAAAATCTGTGAATCTGTGGCAAATTTGATTACTCACTATATTATG
>DAOVNY010000043.1 GCA_030630005.1 Bacteroidales bacterium
AACGAGCATTTAAAAAATATTTTTACGAGTGGTGAAATTAATCGTGTGGCAACTATTCGGAATTTCCGAATAGTTCAAATTGAAGGAAAACGCCAAGTTGAAAGAGATGTTGATTTTTACAATCTTGATGTCATTATTTCTAAAGACTCAGGAAAAATTACCGCTAAGATTGCAAAAAAATATGCCGAGAGTGAATTTGAAAAATACCGCATAATACAAGACCGTCTTTTTGAAAGTGAATTTGATAAAATTATTAAACAGATAGACCCAAATCATAAATCATAAATCATAAATCATAAATCATAAATTAACTTGCTTAATATATATTTTTTACGTAAGTTTGTAACAGAATGTGAAGCCGAATAATTTCAGATAATTATCCCGCCATCATGCTTTATTCAAACTATTGAGATATGAATAAAAGACTTTTTGCAATTGGAGATATTCATGGATGTTTCGATTCATTAAAAGAATTGGTTGAGCATAAAATCCAACTTCAGAAAAATGATAAACTTATTTTACTTGGTGATTACATTGATAGAGGAGATAAAAGTAAAGAAGTTATAGATTTCATAATTGAATTACTGGAAAAAGCTTATGATATTGTACCTTTATTAGGAAATCATGAAGCAATGCTACTTGATGCCTATAATAATAAAAAACACATTTCTATATGGATTAAAAACGGTGGCACTGAAACACTGAAAAGTTTTAAAATAAGTTCGTTAAATGATATTGAGTCTAAATATTTAAAATTTTTCAGAGAGCTAAGATATTATTATTCATTTTATAAATTTCTTTTTGTACATGCCGGTTTTAATGATATTTTGGTTAACCCTTATAATGATAAATATTCATTGCTGTGGAATTGCAAGGAATATTATTCCAATCCTTTATTAATAAATAAAACCATAGTTCATGGTCATTGTCCAATAAGTGTTTCTAAATGTAAAGAGAGGATTGTTTCTAAACTTAATGTAATAAATATTGATACGGGTTGTGTATATAAGAATAGAGATGGCTATGGTGTATTAACTGCATTTGATTGTTATACCAATTGTATTTTAACATGCACTAAAAGTGTATGTTAAAATTTACAATGGTTAATGCCGATATAAATTTGAAGTGACTTTAGAAGCGGAGCGAACTAAAATCACATTTCAAATTATAATCGGTATAATGTTAATAGAATAATTATTGTTTAAGTTAATAATATAGTTATATTTGCAATTTGCGAATCACGAATTAAAGATAGTAATTATGAAGAAACATAATGGAATGCGTCCACAAGATATCGTAGTGTTATTAAAGATAATATCAATGAAAGGTAGTTATTGGCGAAATATAGATATAGCTAATGCGCTACAAATAAGCCCATCTGAAATATCTGAAGCATTAAATAGATGTATGATAGCCAAACTAATTGATAACAAAAAAAGAAGTGTTCATATTAATGCATTTAAAGAATTTCTAATTTATGGTTTAAAGTATGTGTTTCCTACAGAACCCGGTGCAATGGTAAAAGGAATCCCAACTGCTCATTCTGCATCACCAATAAAAGAGCATATTTCTTCCGGTGCAGATGTATATGTATGGCCTTATGCCAAAGGAAATAAAAGAGGACAGGCAATAGAACCACTTTATAAAACAGTAGCAGCATCTGTTCAAGATGATAAATCGTTTTATGAATTATTGGTAATTGTAGATACAATTAGAGTTGGTAGAGCAAGAGAAATAAACTTTGCTGTTATAGAACTGGAAAAAAGATTACTAAATGCTTAGTACAAATATTGATATGCTACAGAAAGTAGCAAATGGATTAGATGAATTGAAAGATGAAGTAGTATTTGTGGGTGGGGCTGTGGCTGAACTATATGCTGATAATCCTGCAGCATTTGATATTAGACCAACAAAGGATATTGATTGTGTAATAGAATTGAAATCCAGGATAGAGCATGTAAGATTAGAGGAAAAACTAAGAAGCAAAGGATTTACGCATGATATTTCGAAAGATGCTCCTATTTGCAGAATGATATATCAGGATATAAAGGTAGATGTGATGCCAACCGATGAAGATATTCTTGGATTCAGCAATAAATGGTATGAGGAAGGAATTGAAAACAAAATAACAAAAATATTACCTGATGAAACAGAAATATTTGTGTTTCCACCGGAATACTATTTAGCAGCAAAATTTGAAGCTTATAAAGGACGTGGAGAAAATGACTTACGACAAAGCCACGATTTTGAAGATATTATTTACATTTTGGATAATTGTACTGAATTGTTGGATGACATTAGAGATGCAAATCATACTGTTAAAATATATTTAAAAGAAGAATGCCGGAATTTATTGAAAAACAACAACTTAACAGAAGGTGTTGAAAGTGCTTTACCCTATGGTTCCGGTGAAGAAGGAACTGATATCATATTAGAGCTAATTCAGAGTATTGCAGCAATTGAAAATAATTGACAAATATGCTTCTAAATCATAAATCGTAAATCAATTTGCTTATTATATATTTTTTACATAAGTTTGTAACTTAATGCGATTTGTATAATTGCAAACTACTTAATTGGTTTGTTTATAGAAAAACAAAAAGGTACGTTTATTTATCCATATAGGATTTTATAGGCAACCTAAGAAAACACATAGAGCAAATTAGAATTATTACAATTACATTAACATATAAAAATACATCAATCAATTAAATTTATTAAATAAATACCTATTATGAAAAAGTACTACATCCAAAATAACGATAAAGAAGAAGGACCATTTAGTTTAGAAGAATTAAAGAATAAGAATTTAAAAAATGATTCACCGATATGGCATCAGGGCTTAGTAAAATGGACAGTTGCAGGAGAACTTAACGAATTAAAAGATATTATAGTTTCAACCCCCCCCTCCATTTATTAAGCAAAAATCAACTACTACTACTACTGAAAGTAAAAAGGAAAAAGGGAAAGTTTGGAATAGATTTAGAATTATTTTAGGAATTATTATAGTAGTAATAATTTCGATTATAATAATTACTAATATTAGTGAAAATGGAAACTCAGGCGATTCTCCAAGAACAATCGAAGAAATTGAACGTGCCGACCCTTCTTTTTACTTAGATGCAACTGGGACATACAACGAAAATATTTGGGGTGATAAATTAACAATTAATGGTACAGTCACAAATAATGCTACAAAAGTAAATTTTAAGGACATTCGTATTCGAGTGACGTTTTACACAGAAACAAAAACAGAGTTAGATTCTAAAAATTATGTTCTTTATCAATATTGTCCTGCTGGTGGAACAATAAAATTTAAATTGAAAGTTGACAGACCGAAAGCGTGCAAAAAACTTGGTTGGGAAACAATAGGGGCAGAACCATATTATAGAAAAAAGAATATTAATAAAAGGTAGCCTATAACAGCGGTTCATAGTGCATGCTGAACATAGTAGGTATTAAGATAAATAATTGTAAATTTGAAAACGGTGCAATTCAAGAAATATAGTAGTAAAAATACGGCACGTACCATAGCCACAAACCGATAAACGTATCATTTTATATAGATAATAAAAAAATAAACGTAAGAATAACTATATTCGTACGTTATGGGCAATTTGAATAAATATAACAGTCGGAATTTGCAGAAAAAAGACTTTAAACAGAAGTAAGCAGAAATTTTAAATAGGAATAAAATGAAAAAAAAGACAATTACAACAAAAACAGTTTCATTAGTTTTAGCAGGTACAATTTTACTTTCAAGTTGTGTCAGCACGACAATGATACAATCAACCCCAAGTGGTGCGAAAGTTTATTTAAATGGAGAATCAGTTGGAAAAACGCCATATTCTCACACAGACACCAAAATTGTGGGGAGTACAACAACAGTTAAATTAGAAAAAGAAGGATACGAACCTTTAAACACTTCCTTTTCAAGAAATGAAGAAGTTGATGTAGGTGCAATTATTGGTGGACTTTTTGTTTGGATACCTTTCTTATGGACAATGAAATATAAACCAATTCACACTTACGAATTATCACCAACTCTTGACATTAATCAAACAACGATTTCGAAAAAAAACCAGCAAAATACCAAAACAAAAGTGGATAGGCTTCGTGAATTAAAGCAACTTCTTGACGAAAAAATAATTACTCAAGAAGAATTTGAAAAGGGGAAAAAGAAAATTTTAGAAGAAAAATAGTCCATAACACCTAAGCATATAAAAATCCCGTAGCGCGGCTAGTATCTACAGTTTTTATATGCATTGTTGAACAACACCAAAAGTAGCGGGTCCGGCTATTTCATCGGATATGTGATTTTAATATTTGCCGGTTTTTTTGTAGTACGCTTAAATCTGCTTATATTTGTCTGATTATTAATAAAACGTTGGGTTATTAGACGAACTGACGTTACCTGCAAGCAAAATAAAACATCGTGCAACGAATAATCCACCAAATCAATGCGAATAATGCAATGATTATTTTAAAATGCGACGAATAATGCGTACTTTTGTTGCAAAATATACAACGAATGAGTTATTACATACATAAAAAGGATAGTTGGCCTAACTTTACTTGGAAAAGTGACGAAATTGTTAACCTATTGAGTGAAGCTAGAAATCTACAAGGACGTTTAATTGGCAGAATGGAATCGTTGGGTTTTGATTTGAGAGACGAAGCTTTACTGGAAACATTAACATTAGACGTTTTAAAATCAGCAGAAATTGAAGGTGAGCTTTTAAATCCCGAGCAAGTTCGTTCTTCAATTGCACAAAGGTTAGGAATGGAATTTGCTGGCTCAATTGTGTCAGATAGGAATGTTGATGGAATGGTAGAAATGATGATTGACGCAACGCATAACTGTTTCAAACCATTAACAGCAGATAGACTTTTTGATTGGCACGCTGCATTGTTTCCAATGGGCCGAAGTGGAATATTTAAAATAACTGTTGCAGATTGGAGAAAAGATACAAATGGCTTAATGCAAGTTGTTTCAGGTTCAGCAGGTAAAGAAAAAGTTCATTTTCAAGCCCCTGATGCAGATTTAATAGAAACTGAGATGAACTATTTCCTTGAATGGTTTAACGAAAATGATAAAATTGATTTAGTAATAAAAGCAGCAGTTGCACATCTTTGGTTTGTTACTATTCATCCTTTTCAAGATGGAAATGGACGAATAACAAGAGCGTTGACTGATATGTTGTTAACACAATCAGATAACAGTACTCAACGGTTTTATAGTATGTCAGCTCAAATCAGGATTGAAAGAAAACAATACTATGAAATACTGGAAAAAACACAAAAAGGAGACCTAAACATAACCGAGTGGATAAAATGGTTTTTAAGTTGTTTAACAAATGCTTTGAAATCAACTGACAAAATCTTGACACGAGTATTATTCAAAGCAGATTTCTGGAATAAACATTCAAAAACAATTATAAATGAGCGACAAAAGAAGTTACTAAACAAATTATTAGATGGATTTGATGGGAAATTGACTTCTTCCAAATGGGCAAAGATTGCAAAATGCTCAAAAGATACAGCTGTTAGAGATATTAATGACCTAATAAATAAGGATGTATTACAGAAAGAAACAGCAGGAGGAAGAAGCACAAATTATGAATTGAAAAATGAAAGGTTTTGCAAGTAAAGAAAATTAGTGGTAAATTGAAAATTAATTGTTTCAAAATCCCGCACTACGCATAGCCAAACTGCCGTCAGAGCCAATGCGGGAAAATGGTATGCGGAGAATATTTGTTTTATTTTCATTAAATATGCGGAGAATAATTTGTATATTTGTCGCATAATAAAAAGCAAAATGGTAAAATATATTTATCAATACAATAATTGGCCTCATTTTACTTGGAATGAGCAAGAAATACAAGTAATATTGGGGAAAGTTCGTCATTTACAAGGAAAACTCTTGGGACAAATGAGTGCCTTAGGATTTTCTTTAAAAGAAGAGGCTATACTTTCTACCTTAACACTTGATGTGCTGAAATCTTCTGAAATAGAAGGAGAAAAACTTAACTATGAGCAGGTACGTTCATCTATTGCAAGAAGATTAGGAATAGATTATGCAGGCATGATACATTCAGATAGAGATGTAGAAGGCGTTGTAGAAATGATGCTTGATGCAACACAAAATTATAATCACCCTCTTGATGAAGATCGTTTATTTGGTTGGCATGCTGCTTTGTTTCCTACTGGTAGAAGTGGGATGCACAAAATCGAAACAGCTTGTTATCGTAATGGAGAAATGCAAATTGTTTCAGGAGCAATGGGAAAAGAAAAGATTCATTATCAAGCTCCTTCTCCGGCTCAAGTAAAAGATGAAATGGATGCGTTTATAGATTGGTTTAATAATGCCACAAAAATAGACATTGTACTTAAAGCTGCCATTGCTCATTTTTGGTTTATTATTATTCATCCTTTTGATGATGGAAATGGTCGTATAGCCAGAGCACTTTCAGATTTGCTACTTGCCCGTTCAGATGATAATTCTCAACGATTTTATAGCCTTTCAAGTCAAATTTTGGTCGAACGAAAAGTATATTATGAAATATTGCAAAAAGTTCAATATAGCAAAGGAGACATAACGGATTGGTTAAATTGGTTTCTTAATTGCTTGTACCGAGCTTTGGAAGCTACTGAGGAAACTATGAAAAATGTACTTCACAAAGCAGAATTTTGGGATAAGCATAAAGAAACTGTCCTGAATGGTCGCCAACGACTGATGCTTAATAAACTTTTAGATGGCTTTAATGGAAAACTTAAATCATCGAAATGGGCTAAGATTTCAAATTGCTCTGCAGACACAGCTTTGCGCGATATAAAAGATTTAATCGAAAAAGGTATTTTGAAAAAAGAAGAACTTGGAGGTCGCAGTACAAATTATGAATTGATTGATTTTTAAAGAAACGGAGGCTTTTTACAAACTGCCGCTGTGTGAATACATGGGTATTTCTAATGATTGTATTTTAGAAACAAATTGAATTAGAAATGGGCATCTACTTTAAATATATTTAAAATATTTTAACATGCAATGTACTGAAGGCTTTATTTGATGGATCAATTTAAATATATTTAAATAAATTTGACATCTATTACAATTTTACATATATTTGTTGCAATATTTTAAATATAATTAAATTTAGTATAATGACTAAAATAGAAATAGGCCAAAGAATAAAGAAAAGAAGAAAGATAATGTCTATGCCACAGAGCCAACTTGCAAACTATACAGGATTGTCAGTTGTCACTTTATCACAGATAGAGAATGGAAAGGCAAACCCATCATTAGATACTCTGAATGAAATTTTTCACTTCTTAAATCTTGAAATTTTAATTGTAGTAAAAAAATGATAAATGAAGTTAAGGGTAATATATAAAGGGAAACACAATGTCGGATTGTTGTGGAGAGACGAATCCGGATATCATTTTGAGTATGATGATGAATTCATAACAAATGAAAATACTTTTCCTATATCGGTGAATATGCCTAAATCTCAAAAAAGATATAATTCAAACAGATTATTTGCAAATTTTCAATCAATGTTGAGTGAAGGATTCAATAGAGAATTACAATGTAAAGCATTAGGCATTGATACCAATGATGATTGGAGTCTGTTAATGTATTCGTGCGAAAAAAACACAATTGGTGCAATTACAATTGAAAAAACAGAAGAATAATGGCCAACTGTAACGGATGTTTAAAGGAGAATATTGATGGGTTTTGCTCAGCTTGTGAAACCAAATTATTTGACAGGTCTAAAGTTCCCGGTCAACTTGAATTTAATTGGAATGATATTCAAGATAGGATTATGGGACAGCCTGCAGGATTTAGCATTTCAGGAGTACAACCTAAAGGATTTGTCGGAAGAGATAAAAATAATCTTTTAGCTCCAAATAGGGATATTGAATCAATGTACATTATCAAACCATTTTTAGATTCAAGGAAAACTTTATTCATTGATTCTCCGGCAAATGAACATTTGACCATGACTATGGCTGAACAATTATTCAATATCTCAACAGCAAAATGTGGGTTTATGAAATTCGCTAACGGGGAACCAGCTTACCTTACAAGAAGATTTGATAGGGATAAAGAAGGAAACATACTGCGTCAGGAAGATTTTGTCTCTGTATTAAATGCTGCTCCAGGCACAAACGACCATGGACTTTATAAGTATAATTCGTTCACTTACGAAGATGTTGGAAATCGACTTAATCCCACAGACCAAATTAGTTTCATTAGAATTCTAATCTTCAATTTCTTAACAGGTAATGGGGACGTTCACTTAAAAAATCTTTCTCTTTTGGAATCAGTTGATGGTGATATGTTATTATCTCCTTCATATGATTTGATGAACACAAAACTTCACATCAATGACCCTAAAATAGCAATGAACTTGTTCAAAGAGATGGAAAGAACAAAACAAAATTTGCTAACTGCTACTTACGATTACAAAATTGGAGACTTCATAAAATTAGGAAAAAGAATAGGAGTAAGAGATAGGATTCTACTATCAATAGAAAAAGAATTTAGTACAGCTAAAGCAGATATGCTATTAATTGTTGATAAGTCATTTCTATCTGATGTTGGAAAACGAAAGTATAAAGAAGTGGTGGAGTTGCATTATAACCAATTATTCAGACCTTGACAAGAACTCTATATGAAAATTTAAAATAGCACTACACACAACACCTAAGCATATAAAAATCCCGTAGTGCTTTTGCATCTACGGTTTTTATATGTATTGTTGAAATTAAATGAGCAAATCCTCCAGATTTTTAAAATCTGGAGGATTTATACCTCCTAAACTCTTCCACCAAAAAGCCTAATAAAATTTTCTTTCACTAAATTTTTTACTTCTTGGAAATCAATTTTTTTACCAAGTTCTTTTTCCATAGAAGTTACTCCTTTGTCTGTAAAACCACAGGGATTTATATAATTATAATAATTAAGATCGGTGTTTACATTAAATGCAAAACCATGCATTGTAATCCACCTGCTCACTCTTACGCCGATTGCACAAATCTTTCGTGCTCTCAGTTTATTGGAGGTATCAAGCCAAACTCCGGTAGCTCCTTCAAGGCGTTTGGCGTTTATGCCATAATTTTTTAAAGTTTGAATAATTACTTCTTCAATCAGAAAAATATATTGTTTTACTCCCAACGAAAACGCTTCGAGATTGATAATCGGATAACCGACAATCTGTCCCGGTCCGTGATAAGTAATATCTCCTCCCCTGTTGATTTTAAAAAACGAAACTTCCTTTTTTTGTAATTCAATATTGTTTATCAAAAGATTATTTTCCGAACCGCTTTTGCCAATTGTATAAACATGAGGATGTTCACAAAACAATAAATGATTTGGAATTTCTTCATTTTGACTTTTCAGTTCAATGGATTCTTTAAACAGCTTTTCCTGAAAATCCCATGCCTCCTTATATTCAATCAAGCTTAAATCCCTGAAGTGTATTTCTTTATTTATCATTTTGTAATTATTCTGTTTTTTTATTTTTTCAAAGTAATTTTTTGCCACAAAGACTCTAAGACTCAAAAAACTCACAAAGTTTTTAAGGTGTTAATTGTTTTGTCCTTTGTGTTTCTTAGTGTCTTGGTGTCTTTGTGGCATTTTCTTTTTTTACATAACATGTTTTTCTGCTTTATAAGATGACCTAACCAAAGGACTACTTTCAACAAAAGAGAAGCCTTTTTGCAAACCTGTTTTTTCATATTTTTTAAACTGCTCAGGTGTAACATATTCTAAAACCGGTAAATGATTTTTTGTAGGTTGCAGATATTGACCAATTGTAAAGACTTTACAGCCCACATTTATCAGGTCGTCCATAGTTTTAAAAACCTCTTCTTCTGTTTCGCCTATTCCAACCATTATTCCCGATTTTGAAATAATCCCCTTTTCAGAAATATATTTAATAACTTCAAGACTTCTGTGATAATTTGCCACACTTCGCACCTGTGGTGTTATTCTTTCAACGGTTTCCAGATTGTGAGAAATTACTTCGGGCTTTGCATCAATTACAATATCCAGCAGTTCGGGTTTTCCCGAAAAATCGGGGATTAATGTTTCGATAGTTGTTTCGGGATTAAGTCTTTTAATTGCCCTGATAGTTTTTGCCCAGATTGTTGCACCTTCGTCAGACAAGTCATCACGGTCAACGGAAGTTAAAACACAATGTTTTAGTCCCATCAGCTTTACCGATTTGGCAACACGTTCGGGTTCATCAATATCCACCGGAAGCGGCTTTCCTGTTTTCACTCCGCAAAATTTACACGAACGGGTACAAATATCACCGAGTATCATTAAAGTAGCCGTACCTCTGCCCCAGCAGTCCGACATATTCGGACAATTACCGGAAGTACAGATTGTATGAAGTTTATTTTTTTCGACAATCTTTCTTATTTCCAAATATTTTTTCCCTCCCGGAATTTTAATCTTTAGCCAATCCGGTTTTGTTCTTTTCTTTTTAGTGACCATTTTTTCAAAGTATTCAAAATTGAAAAATACAATGCAAAATTAATAAAAGCTTTTGGGTTGAGGATGAATTTTAAATTTACTTCTATCTTTGCAAAAAATTTTTATCATGGCAATTGAATTTAGCGAACAAGAACAAATCAGAAGAAATTCTTTACAAGAATTGTATAAATTGGGTATTGACCCTTATCCTGCAGAAACCTATAAAATCAATATCTCTGCCAAAGAGATAAAAGAAAACTTCAAGGAAGGCTGTGGATTTTATCAGGATATTTCGATAGCCGGACGAATTATGAGCCGCCGAATAATGGGTGCTGCCTCATTTACCGAAATTCAGGATTCTACCGGAAGAATACAATTATATTTTAAAAGAGATGAAATTTGCACGGGCGAAGACAAAAGTTTTTACAATATAGTTTTTAAAAGATTACTTGATATTGGTGATATCATTGGAATTAAAGGATATGTTTTTATTACCCAAATGGGAGAAATTACTATTCACGTTAAGGAATATAAAATTCTGGCAAAATCACTCAGACCCTTGCCAATTGTAAAGGAAAAAGACGGGAAAATTTATGACGCTTTTATAGATCCGGAGCAAAGATACAGACAGCGATATCTTGATTTAATTGTAAATCCACAGGTAAAAGACACTTTTGTTCAAAGATCAAAATTGGTAAATTCAATGCGTTCGTTCCTTAGCGGGAAGGATTATGTAGAAGTTGAAACACCTGTATTGCAACCGCTTTACGGAGGTGCTGCTGCACGCCCTTTTAAAACTTATCACAATACTTTGGATATGACTTTGTATTTGAGGATAGCAAATGAATTGTATTTAAAAAGACTGATAGTTGGAGGTTATGATGGTGTTTTTGAGTTTGCAAAAGATTTCAGGAATGAAGGAATGAGCCGTTTTCATAATCCGGAATTCACACAGATGGAGCTTTATGTGGCTTATAAAGATTATGAATGGATGATGGCTTTGGTTGAAGAAATGATTGAAAAGATAGCAATTGATATTCACGGAACAACAAAAGTACAAGTTGGAGAAAATACAATCGATTTCAAGCGTCCATGGAAAAGGTTTACAATGTATGAAGTGATTGAACATTATACAGGATTAGACATCTCAAAAATGAATGAAAAGGAACTTATAAAAGTTGCAAAAGATCATGGAGTTGAGGTTGACGAAAGCATGGCAAAAGGAAAACTTATTGATGAGATTTTCGGTGAAGCCTGCGAAGCTAAACTTATACAGCCTACGTTTATTACCGATTATCCCATTGAAATGTCGCCTCTTGCAAAAAAACACAGAACCAAAGAAGGTCTTGTTGAGCGTTTTGAAGCAGTATGCAACGGAAAAGAAATTTGCAATGCTTTTTCAGAACTTAACGATCCAATTGATCAAAGAAAACGATTTGAATCTCAGCTTGAACTTGGCAAACGCGGAGATGAAGAATCAATGGTTCTGGATGAAGATTTTTTGAAAGCTATTGAATTTGGAATGCCACCAACAGCAGGACTCGGAATAGGAATTGATCGCCTTGCAATGATAATGACCAACTCACATTCTATTCAGGATGTATTGTTTTTCCCTCAGATGCGACCGGAAAAAAAGATTGCTGTCGCCACAGATGAAGAATTTACAGAACTCGGAATACCTTCTAACTGGATTCCTCTTATCAGAAAAAAAGGGATAAATACTATTGAAGAATTTAAACAATCAAATCCAAATAAATTAATAAACGACCTTAATGGTTTGAGGAAAAAGTTAAAACTTAATATTGCCGCACTCACACCCGAAATTATTAAAAACTGGTTTGAATAATATAATTTATGTTAAATAATCCCATGTTGCATTTTGCATATTTTCAAATCTTTTTATATTTGCACCCAAATTAAAAAATATTTAACCAAAAAGAATAAAATTATGTACAAATTTAAAGGACTTCTGACTGTATTATTTTTCAGTTTTTCAATATTTGCTTTTTCACAAACACTTAATGAAGCCGGGAGAGCATTTAATAATGGAATTAATTTAACTAATGGTGGAGAGATTGATATTGCCATTCAATCATATAGTGATTGTGTTGATATTTGCAATTCTCTCGGAGCTGAAGGCGATGAGCTTAAATCAAAAGCTCAGGGACAACTGATCTCTCTTTATTATAAAGAAGGTGTTAGTTTCTACGAAAAGAAAAATTTTACTGATGCAATTAATAAGTTTGAAGCATCAGCAAGAATAGCAAAAGAAAGCGGCGATAACAAGGCTGCTCAAAAAGCAACTAAATTAATTCCCAAAATGTATTATTCAAAAGGAATGTCTCTTTTGAAAAAGAAAGATTTTACAAACTCACTTGCAAGTTTTAATAAATCTATAAAGCTTTCTCCTGCTTATACTAAAGCATATTATGGAAATGTGCTGGTTTATAAATATCAGAAAGATGTTGACAATGTTATTTTGGCAACAAATAAAATAATAGAAATAGGTAATGAAGGCGACAAATATGTAAATAAAGCCAAGTCTGTTGCAAAAAAATACTTTCTTGCCAATGGTACCGAAGCTCTTAAAAAAATGAATTATACAGATGCCTTAAAATATTTGAGCTTGTCAATGGATTATGGTACTGCTGATACAGATACATATTATTATCTTGCCCTTGCAAACAATGGGCTAAAAAAATGGGATGATGCTGTAAGCACTGCAAACAAAGCAATTGAACTTAAAGAAGGCGAAAAATCAGACATTTATTTTGTTTTGGGAAAAGCCCTTGAGGGGAAAGCAGATAATGCAGCTGCATGCGATGCCTATAAAAAAGTTACTAACGGACCAAACTTTGATGTTGCAAAATATCAAATAAAACATGTCCTCAAGTGTAATTAGTGTCTGTCCATAAAGTTCAAATATTAAAAATAATTTGAATATCGAACACCGATTAACGATTTTAGATTTTTAGCTACTTCACAAATCGTTAATCGGTGTTCATTATTCTTAAATCAATTTATAGTTACTTTATGAACAAACACTAATTAGAGTCTGTCTATAAAGTCTAAAATACTGTAAATATATATGTTAAAAGGGTTGTTAATAAAAATACTT
>DAOVNY010000214.1 GCA_030630005.1 Bacteroidales bacterium
CAACGATTACCGGAGCGATCTTTTTAAGTTGGTCAATCCGGGGTTGATATTTCCCCGAAGATTGAAACATGTCCCGATATATTAAACTAAATTTTATAGGTCTTTTTTTCATTATGATCTTTTTAATATTCGTTATACTTGTACGGAACAGAATTGCAAAATTTATAGTTTTGTTTTGTACCGCATTACTATTTCTAAACAGCTTTTGCTTCGCAAAATTGTTAAGAATTAGTATATTTCTGTTTTATCCAATTTGGTTTTCTTTTTTCAAGAAATGAAGTCATACCTTCTTGTCCTTCTTTAGAGGCTCGAAGTTCTGCTATCAGCCTTGAAGTATAATCAATTGATTCTTCAAAATCCAATTTGTTTGAGATTGTGTAAATTAATTTCTTGCAGGCAGCCATTGCATCCGGACCACTCGACATTAATATTTTTATAGTCTTGTTTACTTGTTCATCCAGCTCTTCGGCAGGTAATGATTTGTTTACAAGACGATAATGCTCGGCTTCTTTTCCGAGAAATCTTTTTCCGGTAAGCATCAGGTCTCTTGCACCAAATTCACCTATTCGTTTTACTACATAAGGCGAAATAGTTGCAGGAACAATTCCAAGTTTTACTTCTGCGAAAGCAAATTTGGTATCATCGGTACAGTAAACAAAATCGCAGGCGGCAAGCAAACCATTTGCTCCGCCAATTGCTGCACCCTGCACAATTGCAATTGTTGGTTTATTGCAAGTATAAATTACGTTAAAACATTTTGCCAATCTCAAGCTGTCCTGATAATTTTCTTCAAAACCAAATTCGGCAATACCTTTCATATAATTAAGGTCGGCACCGGCACAAAACGATTTTCCGCGTCCGCGCAATACTGCAATACGCACCTCGTCCATTTTATTAATTTCTTCGAAACAATCAATTATCTCAACAATCATTTCGGCATTCATTGCATTGTGCTTGTCGGGACGGTTAAGCCAGACAGTACCTATGTTTTCAGTTAATTCGAATTCTATATTTTGAAAATCTTTCATTTTTTTTACATTCTAAAAACACCATATTTCTGATTAGGGAATTCTTCATTCAGTGATGATGCAA
Organism: Bacteroidales bacterium; assembly: GCA_030630005.1. Taxonomy (GTDB): domain Bacteria; phylum Bacteroidota; class Bacteroidia; order Bacteroidales; family JAIORY01; genus JAIORY01. The sequence continues at coordinate 1,093 of DAOVNY010000214.1, forward strand.
TTCCCATTGCAATAACTTTTCTTGTATCAACAGGATCAATAATACCATCATCCCAAAGACGGGCTGTACTGAAATAAGCCGAACCTTCGTGATTATATTTTTCCATTATTGATTTTCTGAGAGCTTCAATTTCCTCTGTCGGCATTTCTTTTCCTTGAGCTTTGTATTGATCTTTTTTTACGGTTATCAAAACATTTGCAGCCTGCATTCCTCCCATTACCGAAATTTTTGCGTTAGGCCACATAAACAGTAATCTCGGGTTGAATGCCCTACCTGCCATTCCGTAGTTTCCGGCTCCGAACGAGCCTCCGTAAATTACAGTAAACTTAGGAACAGTTGCATTGGAAACAGCATGAACAAGTTTGGCTCCATCTTTAGCAATTCCACCTCTTTCAAAATCTTTTCCAACCATAAAGCCTGTAATATTCTGGAGGAACAATAAAGGTATTTTTCGTGAAGTACATAATTCGATAAAGTGAGTGCCTTTTAGTGAAGATTCTGAAAATAATACACCATTATTTGCAATTATTCCCACAGGGTATCCCATTATTTTTGCGAAACCTGTTACAAGGGTTTTTCCGTAATTTTCCTTGAATTCATGAAATTTACTTCCATCAACAATACGCATAATAATTTCGCGTGGGTCAACCATTTTTCTCAGATCGACAGGAGCAAGACCGTATAGTTCTTCAGGATCGTAAAGAGGTTCTTCTATTTTTTCGATCTCTAATTCTTGTTTATCTTTTAGTTCAAAATTTTCAAAAATATTTCTACATATTTGAATTGCATGAGTGTCGTTCTCGGCAAGATGATCAGCAACACCGGAAATAGAAGTGTGGACAATGGCTCCTCCAAGCTCTTCGGGGGTAACAACTTCTCCTGTAGCTGCTCTGACCAGAGGAGGTCCTCCGAGAAATATAGTTCCCTGATTTTTAACTATTATAGCCTCATCACTCATTGCAGGAACATAAGCTCCTCCGGCAGTACATGATCCCATAACAATTGCTATTTGCGGAATACCCATGGCTGATAATTGTGCCTGGTTATAAAATATTCTTCCAAAGTGACCCCTGTCAGGAAAAACTTTTGCTTGTTCAGGTAGAAAAACGCCGCCGGAATCAACTAAATAAACACATGGTAAATGGTTTTCTATAGCAATTTCCTGTGCACGCAAATGTTTCTTAATAGTCTCTTTGATGTATGTCCCTCCTTTAACTGTGGCGTCATTAGCAATAATCACAGTCTCCTTGCCGTGAATAACACCTACACCTGTAACAATTCCCGCAGAAGGATGTTTATTGTCAAAAATATTATATGCAGCAAGAGATGATAATTCAAGAAATGGAGTATTAGGATCTACAAGTTTATTGATCCTTTCACGGGCTAATAATTTGCCTCTTGATTTATGTTTTTCGATTGCCTGTTCCGATCCGCCTTTGGTAACTTCACGATGGATATCTTTGTATTTATTCAGAATTGTTAAGAACTCTTTTTTGTTCTTTTTAAAATCTTCTGAATTGGTGTCGATCTTTGATTCTAATTTAAACACGATTTATTGGGTTTTATTTATAGATTATTTATTTAAAATTGAATTAATTTTCCCTATTAGTAAAAAATTTTAGTTGCAATTATAAGTATTATTTTTGGATTAATGAAGAAAATATTATTTATGAGTCTATAAAAAAGTTTAACCTGAATTATTTCAGTGTTTTATAACAAAAATACGAATAATTCAGCTTAGAATAAAATGTTGAAAACATATACTGTCTTTCTCTAAAAAATCTCAAAATATTAATTATTTTAGCAGATGATATTAATAACAGCCGTGAACAAAGTGAAATTTTAATAAAAAAGAATATTTATGAATTATCCTAAAAAAGTTAAAATTGGTGAAATAACAGTAAGAGATGGTTTTCAACATGAAGAAATGTTTATTCCTACGGAAGCAAAGTTATGGATTTTGGAGCAGTCGATACTGGCAGGTTTCAAACATATTGAAACTACAAATTTCGGGAATCCGCGAGGACTGCCGCAATTTAAAGATGCAGACTTGTTAATGCAAAAACTCTATAAAAGCAAAAAAGTAAAACATCTGTTGAATGATGTTACTCTTACTGCCATTACAATAAGAGAAAGATCAATAGAAAGAGCTATTCAGGCTAAAAAAGATGGATATGGTCCTGATAGAATTTTGATGATGGTTTCTACAAGTGAAGCTCACCAAAAAGTAAATTCGGGAATATACCTTGATGAATACTGGAAAATGTGTGAAAAATATATTCCAAAATGCCACGATGCCGGAATTTTGGTTAATGGAACAGTTAGTACTATCTGGGGTTGCCCCATTGAAGGTCCCACAGAAATGACCAAAGCAATTGATTTTACAAAACGTTGGTTGGATATCGGGGCAGATGATATTGAACATGCTGATCACGACGGGTCTGCTTCTCCCGACCGTGTTTACAAATATTTTTCAATGTTGCTTGATGCTATTCCTCAACCGGAAAAACATATTGCTCATTTTCATGTTTCAAGAGG
>DAOVNY010000136.1 GCA_030630005.1 Bacteroidales bacterium
AATCAAAATACCTTCACAAACAATAATATCGCTATCATCATCACCATTGATCTTTTTAATGATATTTTCGTAATCAAATGACTCAACACATTCCCAGTCGGTTATATTCCTTATCATTGGAATATCTTCAACAGCTTTTACCACATCATCGCCATGTACAAAACGGATTTTCTGTTTTGGATACAAGTCTCTGATCTTATAAGCAAGTGTAGTTTTTCCTGCTCTGCTCACTCCTCCTATCCCTATTATTATGCTCATGTTTCTTATTTAAAACTTTTTAAAGTGCCTAAAGTTTTGAGTGCCTAAAATGCCTAAAGTTGAGATTCTATTCTAAATTCATAATTTTAAATTCTAAATTCATAATTCGTTAATCGATATTCGATATTAAATTTATACTCTTTTACCTGCATAGTATTTATCATTCAATAATTTAATCAATTCAGTAAAATTTAAGCTCTTTCCGTAAATCATACTTTCTTGCATTTCTTTATAATCTTTTCGATATAATTCTATAATATCATTAGGTGGGATTATTTTTAAATTCTTCAAACTTAATGTCCCATAATCTACTGTTTTTATAGATGTGAATTTTTGTCTGTGTGCAATAATTTCGTTAAATAATTTCTCACTTATTAATGCTCTTTGTCCAAATTCAGTCGAAATAATTTGTCCGATGTCGTATAAATGTCTTGACATTCTGTGATGTCTAATTTTTTCTTTTGGTCTATGAAATTCTTCGTGCAATAAGATTAATTTCTCTAAAAATGTTTTTTCCGGAATAATTGTATTGACTAAGAATTTACCTTCTGTAAAAGGACTTTTTGGATAATTTTCATCTATGATTGAAATAATTTCTTTTTGTTCGAAAGGCTTCATTAAAGAGCGTGCCCCAATTTCAATTAATACTCTTCGGGGAATATATGACAATTCGTCAAATACAGATTGATAGTTGATTTTTATGATTTCCGGGTCTTGGTCTGATATTTTAGTGTTTTCTATTTCAATTTGAAATAAATCTTTGTTGATATTATAATTTTTAAATAGCTGTTCGATGATTTCAAGCATTTGAACAGAAACAAATTTGTGTGATTTTCTGCGTAGTTTTCTTATTTCTCCTTTACTTAAATCCCCTTTGAAACCAAGAAATTCTCTGTCAATTGAAATGTCAATATCTTCTGAAAATCGTTCAATGAGTTTATATGCTTTACTTAAGGATGTCCCCCCTTTAAATACCAAAAAATCGGCTATTTTTGAATTAAAAATCAATCTTAAAACCAGTGTTACCCAAGCGTCTTTCTCAATAGCTTGTGGTTGTATCCCCGTTTTCGCACTTAATTGATTGAATAAGTCAATTTGTTTATCTATGGATAATTTAAGCCAATTTTTCATTTTCTATATTTGATATAATTTGCGAATTTATTTTTTGTATCCAAACAGGCGCGTTATTCATATCCATTCGTATTTTTTCAATTCCCCCTGATTTTATGATTATATCTTTTATCTTTTTAATTTCATTTTCCGTTATATTATCTTTTCCTTTTGCTTTTAGCCCTTGAATTATCAAGTTACTTAATTGATGTTCAGAACTTAAATTTTTGGGACTTGTTTTCTTAAACACAATGCTTTGATTACCAATTCTAATTTTCCGGGCAGACCCATCGGTTAAATACACAATATTCATTGGCACTTGTGTAGATAAACCAAGCATATACAAAGCATACGAACCCGTTGGAATTATACGGGCTTTATCTCGTTTTGCAATTGCTTTTCCGATTTGCTCTGCCGATGGATACAAAGTGCCTAAAACATTATCTGTTTTGGGATAATAATAAATTCCTTTTGACAGTCTAATTATTAGTTTTTTTTCTATTAGTCGTTGCAATGATTTCCTAACAGTATCATAATCACCAATACTTGTAAAGTCAGAAATAAATAAAAGTTGTCCTTTTACTTTGCTCTTTATAAGATTTTCTATTTCTTTTAATACAGACATAATTTTTTTTGTCCCAAAAATAGTAAATAAATGGGACAATATTGTTTTTCAATAAAAAATTTCAGACTTCCGGATTTTTCGCAAACCTTGCAGGCATTAACTTAATAAGCGCAAAAACCGCATAATTAAAAATATCATAATAATTAGCATCCACTCCTTCGGAGATAAATGTTTCGCCTTTATTATCCTCAATTTGTTTCACTCTCATTAATTTCATTAAGATAATATCGGTAAGTGAACTTACTCTCATATTTCGCCATGCTTCGCCGTAATCATGATTCTTGTCTTCCATTAGTGCTTTTGCCCGACTCACATATTTATCATATAATTTCTCAACTTCACCGGCATCCATATACATCTCATCAATGTTTTCGGGCAATTCGTCCATTGTACCTATTTCAAGTTGTATTTGTGCCATCACCGAATAATTGACTATACCGATAAATTCGGGCATTATACCTTCATTAACTTTAGATACGCCTTTATTTTCAATACTTCTGATACGGTTTGCCTTGATGTAAATCTGGTCGGTAAGCGAACTTGTCCTCAACACTCTCCATGCACTTCCGTAATCTTTCATTTTAGTTACGAAAATGCCTTTACATTTTTCCATAACCTTATCAAATTCTTGTGATGTTATATTTCCCATTTATTTTTGCTTATTAAAAAATATTAATTTTACAATCAATTCGCAAATTTATGAAAAATCCAAAGGAAATAAATATATCTTCAATAAATAATAATACCCTCAAATGCGGGACAAAAACGATTGACTTCAGCAAGCCTCTAATTATGGGTATTTTAAACCTCACACCAGACTCGTTTTATGACGGAGGAAAATATAATTCGGAAAAAGATATCCTTCGCCAAACCGAGAAAATGATAAACGAAGGAGCTGCCATAATTGATATTGGTGCGGTTTCGACCAGACCCGGAGCCGAAGATATTTCCGAAAAGGAAGAAATAAAAAGATTAATACTGGTAGTAAAAAGCCTGAAACAACATTTTCCCTCTCTTACCATTTCTGTTGATACTTACCGTAGCACCATTGCCGAAAATATGATTAACAACGGAGCTGATATTATTAATGATATTTCGGGTGGTTGTTTTGATGAAAAGATGTTTGAGATAATTGCAAAATATGATGTTCCATATATTTTGATGCACATTAAAGGCACACCGAAAAATATGCAGAAAAATCCTGTTTATGCTGATGTTGTAAAAGAGATAAAAGTTTTTTTTAAAACTCAGCTTTCGCAGATAAAAAAAATAAAAGGCAACACAAATAATATTATTCTTGACCCGGGATTTGGTTTCGGAAAAACCCTAAAACATAATTATCAGATACTTAATAATCTTAAGGATTTTAAAACCCTCGGACAACCAATTCTTGTCGGATTATCACGAAAATCGATGATAAATAAACTACTAAACACAACCCCCGCAGAAGCACTAAACGGAACTACGGTTTTAAATACTATCTCGCTTTTAAACGGTGCCAACATTCTTAGAGTACATGATGTAAAGGAAGCTGTGGAAGCAGTGAAAATTGTTGGGATGCTTTGACGAAATTTTATACTCATGTAGCAAATAAATATTTTAAATATTTTTGTACATTTGTTGCAATATAAAATCATCAAATCTATTTAAAATACTTAGACCAAGTGAACAATGGGCACAATCCCAAAGTCAAATGGATGTTTTTCAGAACACTTACGAAAAGTTGTTACAACCATTGGTTTATAAAATCCGATTGTCTATTGCAAAATATTTGAGATAAAATGACTGAACAAAAATTACATAATTATTTAAAATTCAAATTCCCGAAAGAAAACGAAAAATGTGAATGGAAGGAATTCAAATCACTTAAACATTTCGTTTCCGGTAAAGAAAGTGAGGATATTATTTCTTATGTTTCGGCTATTTCTAATATGAAAGGTGGACATTTGGTGATAGGGGTTGAAGATAGTACGCTTAAAATTGTTGGTATTCAGGATTTTCACACATATAACAAAGTAAATATTAAACTAAAAATCCTTGATAATTGCCCTAATTTAAGTTCAGAGGGTTTTGAAATTGAAGAATTTACAACTTCGGATAGCAATAAAACAATCTGGATATTTCATATTCCTAAACACCAATTTCGTCTTCCGGTTTATGCACACAAAAAAACATGGCAACGAGTAAATGACAGCCTGGTTGAAATGACTCAGTCCAGGCTTGAAGCAATCCTTACTGAAGTTCGCCTTTCCGATGATTGGACTGCGAAAATTATTCCTGATGCTACCATTGATGATATAGACGAACAAGCCATTGCCAAAGCTCGTGTTGAATTTAAGAAACGTAACCCAAAATATACTGATGATGTTGATGTTTGGAATAATGCCAAGTTTCTGAACAAAGCTAGACTAACAATTAAAGGTAAAATTACACACGCAACACTAATTCTTTTAGGGAAAGAAGAATCGGAACATTTCCTTGGCTCTTTTGTAAAAATCCGATGGAACCTGAAAACATTAGACAATCAGGATAAAGACTTCGAAATTTTTTCTATCCCGCTCATTTTAGCCGTAGATGAAGTTTTTAAAAAAATCAGAAATCTGAAATACCGTTATCTGCGTGATGGTACACTTTTCCCAGATGAAGTTTTACGCTATGAACCTTTTAACATCCGTGAACCACTAAACAATGCCATTGCTCATCAGGATTACACCAAAGGTGCCAGAATAAACGTGGTGGAATTTGAAGACGACCATTTGTTATTTTCTAACTATGGTTCTTTTTTACCTAAGTCTATCGAAGATGTTGTATTAAAAGACACTCCGGAAGAAGTTTATCGTAACCCTTTTCTGGTAGAGGCTATGAAAAATCTTGATATGATTGAAACGCAAGGTGGGGGAATACGAAAAATTTTCAATTTTCAGAGGCAACGCTTCTTTCCTATGCCCGATTATGACTTATCAGATGGAAAGGTGAAAGTGAACATAACCGGTAAAATTTTAAATGAAGATTTTGCACGTATCCTTATTAAAAACCCTTCGCTTGCTTTGCAGGACATTATTTTGTTGGATAAAGTACAAAAAAAGAAACCCGTAACTAATGATGAATTAAAATACCTGAAAAAATTCAGGTTTATTGAAGGAAGGAAGCCTAATATATATTTGTCTTTCAAAGTAATTGAACCGATAAATGATGAAGAATTAAAAGCAGAATACATTGCTAACAGAAGCTTTGATGACTCCCATTTTAAAGAAATGATATTGGAATACTTGAAGAGGTTTGAAACTGCAAAAAGAAGTGCCATTGATAATTTAATAATTCCAAAGCTTTCCGCTGTGTTAACTGACCAACAAAAGAAATATAAAGTGGGTAATTTGCTTTCTTCACTTAGAAATGAAAGAAAAATTAAAAATACCGGATATGCAATATGGGAATTAGTTTATGAGAGTTTATGAGAGTTTACGAGAGTTTACGAGAGTTTACGAGAGTTTACGAGAGTTTATGAGAGTTTACGAGAGTTTAAACGAAAAAAAATACAAGCTTAAAATTCACATCTTCGCCACACGAATATCAATAAACGAATTTGAAAATAGTTAGTATCATATTTCTAATATTTTAACGACTCTTTTCCATCTTTAAGTAGTGAATATCCATAATTATAACAAAAAATTAAAAGTCCGTTAGATAATTTGAATATTTAAAATTTTTTTATACATTTGAAAAATTATCTTCTAAATACAAAAACCGTTATGAATCAACATTTTAACAAAACGGACTACAATGGACAAAGGAGAACTATTGGGTGTAGTGTAGTGGATATTTAAGAGTAATCATTCATTGTAAATCCCTTTTCAATAAAAATATTTAATCCTAAAAAAGATTAATTACCTTTAAACTTGAATAACATTTGAATTATGACAAAGGAAACAGCCATAAAACTTTTTGAACAAAAACAAGTTCGTACACTTTGGAACGAAGATGAAGAAAAGTGGTATTTCTCGGTACAAGATATTGTTGAAATATTGTCGGAAAGCAAAGATGTAAAACAATACATAAAAAGGATGCGTTCCCGAAATCCTGAACTAAATACCAACTGGGGTACAATTTGTACCCCCCTTGCAATGTTGGCAGCCGATGGTAAAATGCGAAAAATACAAACTTCTAACACCGAAGGTATTTTAAGAATAATACAATCAATTCCTTCACCAAAAGCAGAGCCATTTAAACAATGGTTAGCAAAAGTTGGTGCTGAAAGAATTGATGAAATAGAAGACCCTGAACTGGCTTTTGAACGTGCAATGGATACTTATCTTAGAAAAGGATACAGCAAAGACTGGATAAATCAACGCCTTAAAAGTATAGAAATTCGTAAAGAACTTACAGACGAATGGGACAGTAAAAGTGTAAAAAAGGGTTTGGAGTATGCTATTCTTACAAATGAAATCACAAAAGCATGGAGTGGTTTTACAACAAAAGAATACAAGGCTTTTAAAGATTTGAAAAAGGAAAACCTGAGAGATAATATGACCAATTTGGAATTGGTATTTAATATGTTGGCAGAAGCATC
>DAOVNY010000220.1 GCA_030630005.1 Bacteroidales bacterium
CCGAAAACAAGGTTCAATGTAAATTATGCCCTCATAATTGTAAAATAAATGACGGGAAAACAGGAATTTGTTTGGTAAGAAAAAATATTAACGGGGAATTGTTCTCCGAAAATTACGGTAAAGTATGTTCAATAGCTTTTGATCCTATTGAGAAAAAACCTCTTTACCATTTTTATCCCGGAAGCATTATCTTATCAGTCGGAAGTGTTGGTTGTAATTTAAAATGTAAATTTTGTCAGAACTGGGAAATTTCGCAGACTTCTGTTAGTAATTATCCATATTTAAAAGATTACACACCAACGGAAATTTTAAATATTGCATTGGAGAATAAGCAAAATACCGGCATTGCATATACTTATAACGAGCCAATCGTATGGTACGAGTTTATGCTGGATATTGCAAAGCAGGCAAAAAAAAACAACCTGAAAAATGTAATTGTTACCAATGGTTTTATCAATAAAGAACCGTTAAAAGAAATTATAAATTATATGGATGCTTTCAGTGTTGACCTGAAGGCATTTACAGAAGAATTTTATCAAAAATATACTTCCTCAAAACTTGAACCTGTTAAAGAAACCATAAAATTCATTAAGGAATCCGGCAAACATCTTGAACTTACAAATTTGGTAATTACAGATTTAAATGATGATGAACAGACTTTCAGTAAAATGATTGACTGGATAGCCGGCGAAATAGGCAAAAATACTGTATTCCACATCTCAAGATATTATCCGACTTACAAAATGAATAATCCGGCTACTTCAAAATCAACGCTTTTAAAACTTTATGAAATAGCTAAAAAGAAATTAAATTATGTTTACTTAGGAAATATCCGCACAGGCGAAGGTCAAAACACTTTTTGTGAAAACTGCGGGAATTTACTTGTAACACGAGAAGGATATTTCACCGATAGTAAAGGTTTGGATGATGAAGGTTGTTGTATTTATTGCAAACAAAAGATAATGTAATAGCTTAATATTTTTTTATTTATAAGTTATACAGCATTATCAAATTTGGAGCAATAAATATATTACATTCTAAATATCAGGAATGAGTGGACTATTTAGAATAAATATAAACTACAATAATTGTTCACTTTTATGTGAACAATTATTGTATATTTGCATTAAATATTATGAGAATAGATTTTACAAAAACATATTTATCTGATTTATATGAAGATAAGGTCAGGAAATACAAGGAGTATAAATCTAACCCTCAACTTGTTAAGCAATACATTAAGACTATTAACAAGTTAAAAAGTATAACAAAAATTGAACAGTTATATCAAATTAAAAGCCTCAATTATGAGAAGAAGGTAGGTGATCTTGAAGAAATAAGTGCTGTATGGGTAAATAAGCAATATCGAATTCTATTTCGAGAGATTGCTACTGATCCGGAAGACCTAGTCATTGACTTATTAGAAATTGAGGAATTCAGTAAACATTATGAAAAATAGAGAAAAATGAAAACTACAGAAAACACTATTCCATTTTTAGCCACACATCCAGGGGAAGTCCTTTTGGATGAAATAGAAGCTAATGATTTTTCGCAAAGTGATTTCGCAAAAAAAATAGGTTTTAAAAAAAGTCAGTTAAATGAAATTATAAAGGGGAAGCGAAATATTAATGCTGAATTAGCTATTTTATTTGAAAAGACATTGGATATTGATGCGGAATATTGGTTAGAGATTCAAAAGAATTATGACTTAGATAAAGCTCGAATCAATACTAAGCATCAAGAAAGATTGGAAGCAATCGAGCAATGGAAATTTATAGAAAATAAGATTGCCACTTCCTTTTTAAAGAAAGAAAAGGTAATAAGCGGAGATCCTATTGAAGATTTAATTGCAGTTAAGAAAGTATATAACGTAAAAAATTTTGAGGAATTAGCTAAATTAAATGCAGAACCTGCTTATGCTAGATTTAGGAAATCAACAAAATTAAAGGTTGATCCAATTAATATTATTGGATGGGTGAAATTACTTCAATTTAATGCAAATCAGATATTTGTTGAGAAATTTGATTATGATAAAAAGGATGAATTAGTGGGAAAACTTAAACAAATTTTAAGAATAAATAACAACACGCTAGACAATGTAAAACAAACACTAGCGGATTTTGGAATTAAATTAACTTATCAAAGAAAAGGAGATAAAACACCTGTTGATGGGATTTCATTTTGGAGTAATGGAAATCCTGCAATTGGAATGTCTTTAAGACATAATAGATTAGATAATTTTGCATTTACTCTTTTTCATGAATTAGGTCATGTATTTGAACATCTTCTAAATAACAATAAAGCCGAATTTATTGATCTGATTTCTTCCAAAGAACAAAAAGATTATAAGAATTCAAAAGAAGAGAAAGAAGCTGATTTATTTGCTCTGAATCATTTGATTGAACCTAACAATTGGAAAGCCTTCTTTGAAGCGCATAGTTTTAACGATACAAATATTACAGAATTTGCAAAAGAAAATGGAATTCATCCTAGTATAGTAAGAGGAAGAATATGCTTTACTCTAGCTTTTTATAAGGCAAAAACATCAATTGATTATTCAATTTTCTAATAAAAATAACGCTGTATAATAATAGCTAATATGCAATACGGGCAGAAATAGTAAAAAAAATATGTATAAATCAACTTCGCAGCTATTATGATAATTATCGGAATTACAGGAACACTCGGAGCAGGCAAAGGAACAATAGTTGATTATCTTGTCAGTAAAAAAGGATTTGTACATTATTCGGTACGGGCATATCTGATAAAGGAAATTAAAAAAAGAAATCTTCCTGTTAACAGAGACAGCATGACTATTGTTGCAAATGAACTCAGGGCAAAACACTCTCCGTCGTTTATTACTGATCAACTTTATTTACAGGCAAAAAAATCAGGTAAAGACTGTGTGATTGAAAGCATCCGTACTCCGGGAGAAATTGAGTCGCTCAGAAAAAAAGGTAATTTTTATCTTTTTGCTGTTGATGCAGACCCAAAAATCAGGTATGAAAGAATAAAACTCAGAAACTCCGAAACCGACAGAATTTCATTTAACACTTTCTTAAGTAACGAAAAAAGAGAATTTACTTCAGATGACCCTAATAAACAAAATCTGCAAAAATGCTGCGAAATGGCTGACTTTGTTTTTTTAAATAATGGAACAGTTGAAGATTTATTTTCACAAGTTGAAAAACAAATTAAATAAAACAAAACTTATAATGAGTAAAAAAAATAACCGAAAATATTCACGACCGTCGTGGGGCGAATACTTTATGGAGCTTGCCAATGCTGTTGCAAAACGGGCAACCTGCGACAGAGGTAGGAGCGGGTGCGTAATTGTAAGAGACAGGCAAATTTTGGTTACCGGTTATGTTGGTTCTCCCAGAGGATTACCGCACTGCGACGATGTAGGACATTTGATGAAAAAAGTTATTCACGAAGATGGTTCGATAAGCCAGCATTGCGTGAGGAC
>DAOVNY010000148.1 GCA_030630005.1 Bacteroidales bacterium
GGGCTTCGTCCTGTTGATTCTGTTGGTGTCCATGTTACCAGTGCACCAACTTCAGCAACAATTGCTTCTTTGTTGTCAACAGCTTCTTGTATCATTTTCTCTCTTTCGATATTTGAAAGAATATTTTCGTGAGCTTTTACAGCATCCGATAATTTTATTTTTAAATTCATAATATATAAAGAGTTAAGTGAAAAAAATATTATTCTTGTTTAAGAACAGCTTGTGCAGCAGCTAATCTCGCAATTGGCACTCTGTAAGGTGAGCAACTTACATAATTAAACCCTAAAGTATTACAGAATTCAACTGAAGAAGGTTCACCACCATGTTCTCCACAAATACCTATTTTAATATCTTTTCGGGTTTTGCGTCCTTTTTCTACTGCTATTTTCATAAGTTGACCTACACCTGTTTGGTCAAGAACTTGGAAAGGATCATTATCAAGAATGCCTTTTTCAAGGTAAACAGGTAAGAATTTTCCTGCATCATCTCTTGAATAACCAAAAGTCATTTGAGTAAGGTCGTTAGTTCCAAAAGAGAAAAATTCGGCTGATTCTGCAATTTGATCGGCAGTAAGTGCAGCTCTTGGAATTTCAATCATCGTACCAACGAGATAATCAATTTTTTCGTTTCTTTCGGCAAATACTTTTTCAATTGTTGATCTAACAATATCTTCCTGCATTTTCATTTCATTGTAAGTACCGGTCAGCGGGATCATTATCTCAGGTTTTGCAACTATACCTTTTCTTTGCAGATTAAGTGCAGCTTCGATGATAGCACGTGCTTGCATCTCTGTAATTTCGGGGTAAGTATTTCCGAGACGGCAACCTCTGTGTCCTAACATTGGATTGGTTTCTTCAAGTTCTTCAACTTTCTTTTTAATTTCTTCAACAGTGATGCCCATTTGTTCAGCCATCTCTTTTTGATTTTCATTTTCATGAGGAACAAATTCGTGAAGTGGTGGGTCAAGTAATCTAACTGTAACCGGAAGATCGTGCATTGCTTCAAAAATACCTTCAAAATCTTCACGTTGAATGGGTAATAGTTTGTTTAATGCTTTACGTCTGCCTGCTTCATCATCAGCAAGGATCATTTTTCGCATTGCAATAATTCTGTCGCCTTCAAAAAACATGTGTTCTGTGCGGCAGAGTCCAATTCCCTGAGCTCCAAAATTTCTTGCTACTTGAGAGTCTTTTGGCGAATCGGCATTAGTTCTAACAAGCATTTTTGAATACTTATCAGCAATATCCATCATTTTTACAAAGCCATCGGTTGGTTCTGCAGCCATAGTGCAAACTTTTTCATTATAAACTTTTCCGCTTGTTCCGTCAAGAGAAATCCAATCACCTTCTTTTAATGTAATACCATTAACAGTTAAGGTCTTTTCTTTATAGTTTATTTTAATTTTATCTGCACCTGAAATACAACATTTGCCCATTCCACGTGCTACAACGGCTGCATGAGATGTCATTCCTCCGCGTGCAGTAAGAATTCCTTTTGCAACATTCATTCCTTTTAGGTCTTCAGGTGAAGTTTCAATACGAACAAGAATTACATCTTTTTCTTTTGCATCCCATTTTTCAGCATCATCGGCAAAAAATACAATCTGACCTGTTGCAGCTCCCGGTGAAGCAGGTAAACCTTTTGCAATTGAGTTTGCGTTATTGAGTGCATCCTGATTAAAAACAGGGTGAAGCAATTCATCAAGTTTGTTTGGTTCTTGTCTTAATAAAGCAGTTTTTTCATCAATTTTTCCTTCTTCGAGCATATCTATTGCAATGTTTATCATTGCTGCTCCGGTACGTTTTCCGTTACGTGTTTGTAATAACCAAAGTTTACCGTCCTGAATAGTAAACTCAAGATCCTGCATATCACTATAGTGATCTTCAAGTTTTTTTTGAGTGTTAAATAATTCTTTGTATAAATCAGGCATAGTTTCTTCAAGTGAAGGAAAGTCATTTTCTCTTTTTTCTTCAGAAACTCCGGCTAATTTTGCCCATCTGAGTGAACCTTCTTTTGTAATTTGTTGTGGAGTACGAATGCCGGCAACAACATCTTCGCCCTGTGCATCAATAAGATATTCGCCATTGAATATATTTTCTCCTGTTGCGGCGTCACGTGTAAAAGCAACTCCGGTGGCTGAATTTAAGCCCATATTTCCGAAAACCATTGCTTGTACATTTATTGCTGTTCCCCATTCTGTAGGAATATTATGCATTTGTCTGTAATAAATTGCTCTATCGTTCATCCAGCTATCAAAAACTGCCATTACCGAACCCCATAACTGTTCCCATGGATCATCAGGAAAATCATGACCTGTTTTATCTTTTACTGCTTTTTTGAAACGAGAAACAAGTTCTTTTAGATCATCAGCGGTAAGTTGGGTGTCATTAATAATATTTTTTTCTTCTTTTAAATCTTCTATAATTTCTTCAAAAGGATCAACATCTTCTTTAGATTCCGGTTTCATTCCAAGAACAACATCTCCGTACATTTGAACAAATCTCCGGTATGAATCCCACGCAAATCTTGCATTTCCTGATTTTTTTGCAATACCCTCTACTGCTTCATTATTTAATCCAAGGTTAAGTACAGTGTCCATCATACCAGGCATTGATGCTCTTGCTCCTGAACGTACTGACATAAGTAATGGGTTTTCTTTATCACCGAATTTTGTACCCATAATATTTTCAACAAAATGGATACCTTTTTCTACTTCTGCTTTAATTAAAGCAACTGTTTTATCTTTTCCGATATTATTGTATTCGGTACATATTTCTGTAGTAATAGTAAATCCCGGTGGTACAGAGACTCCAATAAGGTTCATTTCTGCGAGGTTGGCACCTTTTCCGCCGAGCAGGTTTTTCATACTTGAGTTTCCATCTGCTTTCTTGTCTCCAAACAGGTAAACATGTTTTTGTTTTGTCATTGTAATAATCTCCTAAAGTTTTGATATGAATTAATAACTATTTCTCTATTTATCCGATAATTAGTGTTTTTTGGTTTATAGAAAAATGAATGTGCAAAAGTATAAAAAAAGTAATTAATCAGTATTAAATTAATAATGAAAATTTTTTAATAAATTATTATTGAATTTGGGAATAAGAGGGAATCCATACGGACTCCCTCTGGTTGTGAGGGGAATACAGCTAATAATAGATAAATTACAACCAATTATAATTCTTCCATAGATAATCTCAGCATTACAACAGAGTGAGCCACGATTTCTGTTTTGAAATTATTATTTGTTTTCCCAATATTTTTTTTCATCCAAAGATCTCTTATTTTAAAGTTTTTAGAAATATTTAGTTCTTCCCAGATAATTTCTTTTTCGATTGCTTTTTCATTTCTGTTAAATAAACAAATTGCAATATCTCCATTGATAAGAGGTTTTTTCCATATTTCAAAATCACCTTCATCTATAATTTTAAAACCTTGTTTTCCAAGTTGGTCCTGATCAATGGCAATAACTTCTTTATTTGTAAGAATTTCACGGGTTTCTTTGGTCATATTTCTGAGATCGTTACCTGCCATAAGTGGTGCGGCAAGCATACACCATAGACTGAAATGTGCTTTGGATTCAATAAATGTAAGTCCGCTATTTCCAACTTCAAGCATATCAGGATCGTTCCAGTGTCCGGGACCGGCATATTTTTCAAGTCCTACTTGCTTGTCTAATATGAATGGCCAACCCATACCTCCCCAATCTTCTTTACAATCCCAACAATTTAAAATATCTTCTGTAGTTCTCCACAAATGACCTATATCTTTTGCCCATAACCATGGTTTGTTTGAACCCCATTCACAAATACTGAAAACTATTGGTCTTCTTGCTGCAGCAAGTGCATCACGCATTATTGAGTATGATGCTTCAGGGTTTTGTTTTCCATGATAACACCAATCGTATTTTAAATAATCAACTTCCCATGCAGCGTAAGTTCTTGCGTCCTGAAATTCATATCCCCGACTACCGGGTCGTCCCTGACAAGTTTTTATTCCGGCATCGGAATATATTCCAAATTTTAATCCTTTAGAGTGAATATAATCTGCAAGTGCTTTCATTCCTGAAGGAAATCTGTCGGGATCAATAATAATATTTCCTACGCTGTCACGGTCTATTTGCCAGCAATCATCAATAACGATATATTCATATCCTGCATCTTTCATTCCGCTTGTTACCATCGCATCGGCAACTTCCTTTACAATGGTTTCATTTATATTACAAGCAAATTTATTCCAGCTATTCCACCCCATTGGAGGTGTTAATGCCAGTTCAGTATATTTCTGTGAAAACAAAATTGTTGAAATAAAAATAAGGCAAAATGTTAAGAGTTTTTTCATGATAAATAAATTTTGATGTTAATAATTTTTATAAGTTTGTCGCTTTAAAAATAAGACACAAATTTAGTAAAATTATTATGAACAAAATATTTGGCATTAGGCATGAAGATAAATATGTGATGGAAAGACGGGTGGCTATTACTCCAAAACACATAAAAAAAATTATTAAAGAACACGATTTAGAGGCTTTAGTAATGACCTCTCCAAAAAGAATTTTTAAAGATGAGGAGTTTCTGAAATCAGGTGCCAAAATTGTTGATAATCTTGACAAAGCTCCTGTTATTTTTGGTGTTAAAGAAATGCCGTCATCATTTTTTGAAACTGATAAAACTTATATTTTCTTCTCGCATGTAATAAAAGGACAGGAATATAATATGCCTATGCTGAAGAAAATGATGGAGATGAAATGTAATTTGATTGAGTATGAGAGAATTTCTGATGATCAGGGAAAAAGACTCATATTTTTTGGAAAATATGCCGGACTTGCCGGAATGATTAATTCATTGTGGTCCCTGGGATTAAGATTGAAGTATTTTGGAATTAATACTCCTTTTCTTAAATTAAAGCAATCTCATAAATATAATTCTCTTGAAGAAGCTAAAAATGATATTTCAAAAGTCGGACAGGAAATTGCTCTTAATGGTTTACCAAAAGAACTTACTCCTCTTACTATCGGTTTTACCGGATACGGAAATGTAAGCATGGGAGCACAGGAAATTGCTGCTCTTTTACCAATAAAAGAAGTTAGTCCTTCAGAATTGTTAGAACTGCAAAAAACTCCGAATTTGCCTGATAATGTGCTTTATAAAGTTATTTTTAAAGAATCGGATTTATCAGAGCCAAATGACCCGAATAATGATTTTGATTTGCAGGATTATTATTCACATCCCGAAAAATATAAAGATCAATTTGAAAAATATATTCCACATCTCAGTATTTTAATGAATTGTATGTATTGGGACGATCGTTATCCCAGAATTATCACAAAGGATTATCTCGAAAAACTTTATGCTGACGGAAATCCTAAACTTACCGTGATAGGAGATGTTACATGCGATCCTGATGGATCAATTGAGTGTACTCATATTGGAACTGAAATTGAGGATCCCATTTTTGTTTATGATACTGTAACAAGAAAACCAACTATGGGATATAAAGGAAATGGGTTATTGATAATGTCGGTAGATATTTTGCCAAGCGAATTACCGCGAGAATCTTCAATTTCTTTTGGAGATGCTCTGGAAAAATACGTTAAGGATATCGTTACTGCTGATTATAATATTCCTTTTGAATTATTGGATTTACCAAAACCTATAAAAAAGGCTATGATTTTGCATAAGGGTGAATTGACACCTGATTTTAAATATATTGCTGAGTATTTAAAATGATTAAATGCGTAAATGATAAAATTAATTAATAATTGAAAAAAACTAAAATGAAAAAAGTATTAATTCTCGGAGCAGGAATGGTTGTAAAACCAATAGTTCAGTATTTGTTGCAAAAGGAGTATTTTGTTACTGTTGCTACCAGAACAAAATCCAAAGCCGATAAAATGATTGATGGACATCAAAATGGTGCTTCAGTTGCATGGACCGTTGATGATGAAGAAACGCTTGATAAAATGATTGCTGAGCATGATTTAACGGTAAGTTTATTGCCCTATGCTTATCATTTAATGGTAGCAAAA
>DAOVNY010000191.1 GCA_030630005.1 Bacteroidales bacterium
ATTTTTATGTTTTCGTGATTTCCTTCAACGAGATTTATTTTTATTCCTATGGATTCTACAACACTTGCGTCATCGGTAAAATCCTCACGGTAATCTTGTTGGTAAGCTTTTTTTATTTGTGATGAGTGAAATATTTGCGGTGTTTGGATTATCCTGAACTTTTTACGGTCGGCAGGTAAATTTTGTGAGTTTCTGATTTTTCTGATGCTTTCATTGATTGCGATAGCCGGTACAGCATTTCCTAATCTTTCGGCTGTTTCAAAACAATTTCTTATCACCTCATTTTTAACAAAAGGTCTTACACCATCATGAATTGCCACCAGACACTCTTTATCAATTACTGATAATCCGTTTTTAACTGATTGAAATCGTGTTTTGCCTCCTTTAACTAATTGATGAGGGATTTGAAAATTATATTTTTTACATAGTTCATCCCATGTTTTAAAAGTTGTTTCCGGTAATACGAGGACTATGTTAACTTTATTGGAATAATTAAAAAAAGCATTGATCGTATGCATCAAAACAGGAAGATTGTTCAACAAAATAAACTGCTTTGGTATTCCGGCATTCATTCTTTTGCCACTTCCTCCGGCTGTTATTATGATGAACTTTTTCAAATTTCAAATATTTTTTGAATGTGAATGCAAGATTTTGGGTTTCAGGTTTACTATTAACAACCTTAAACTCAAAACTTCAAACTTCATTTACTTTTGTTCTTACTTTAGGAGGGTTCTAAAAATAGTGAAGTTCGAGGCGCAAGAAATTTTAAAACCGGAATTTACCTTTGTAAATGAGGATTTTAAAATTTTGAAGCAACGAAGAAATTCGCATTTTTAGAACTCTCCTTTAAATTATTAGCATTGCATCACCATAAGTAAAAAAAGTATATTTTTTCTTTATAGCTTCTTTATATGCCTTCATCAAAAAATCGTGTCCTGCAAAAGCAGAAGCTGCCATCATCATTGATGATTGTGGCAGATGAAGATTTGTGATCATTGCATCGGCAACAAGAAATTTATAAGGAGGGAAGATAAATTTATTTGTCCATCCCTTAAAAGGTTTAATTTTTTTAGTGATAGAAACAGTTGTTTCAAGTGCTTTCATGGAAGTAGTTCCAACAGCACAAATTTTATTTTTATTATCTTTTGCATTGTTGATAATATCAGCATTGTATTGATCGACTAATATTTCTTCCGAATCCATTTTGTGTTTAGTAAGATCCTCTACTTCGATATTTCTGAAATTCCCCAGTCCTGTATGAAGTGTAATATTGGCAAAGTCAATACCGATAAGTTCAAGGTGTTTCATGATCTGACGACTAAAATGAAGTCCGGCAGTAGGAGCGGCAATAGAACCTTCGTGTTTTGCATATATTGTTTGATATCTTTCTGCGTCTTCCGGTTCGATTGGGCGGTTATGTATCTTTGGTAATGGAGTTTTCCCTAATCTTTGAATGGTTTTTTTGAAGTCTTCGTATTCACCGTCATATAAAAACCTGATAGTTCTTCCTCTTGAAGTTGTGTTATCAATTACTTCGGCAACAAGTGATTCGTCTTCTCCAAAAAATAATTTATTTCCTATTCTGATCTTTCTGGCAGGATCAACCATAACATCCCATAAACGAGTTTCCTTATTCAATTCTCTTAGCAGGAACACTTCTATTTTTGCTCCGGTTTTTTCTTTCGTTCCAAATAATATGGCAGGAAAAACCTTAGTATCATTAAGAACAAAAACATCTCCCTCTGAAAAATATTTTAAAATATCTTTAAATGTTTTGTGTTTTATTGTTTGATCTTTTCTATTTAATACGATCAATTTTGCCTCATCCCTGTTTAATGGAGGATGGTTAGCAATAAGCTCCGGTGGCAAAAAAAATCTGAATTGTGATAATTTCATATTATATATTTATTAAAATATGCTATAAAAAAACAGCACGCAAAAGTAAGCATATTCTTACAATTTGTCAAGTTTTCATCTAATATAATAAATATCGGAAGATTTGTCAAGTATTATTTTTAGATTTTAAAATTTTCTTCATTTTTTCAAGGTCAAAAGCGTCTTTAAGATTATATTTTCCAATGCGTGTTCTGACAAGAGAAGACATATATGTACCTGAATTCAAGGCTTTTCCAAAATCACGGGCAATGGCACGAATATATGTTCCTTTGCTGCAAACAATTTTAAAATTTATTTTTGGTAAATCAGTTGAGGTAATTTTAAATTCTGAAATATTAATGGTTTTTGCTTTAATTTTCACTTCTTCATTATTCCGTGCATATTCATAAGCTCTTTTACCTTTTATTTTAATTGCCGAAAATTTTGGTGGATATTGAAGTTGTGATCCTAAAAATGATTCGGCTGTTTTATGTAAAAGGTCGGGAGTGATATGATCGGTAGGATAAGTTTTGTCTATTTCTGTTTCGGTGTCATACGAAGGAGTGGTAACACCAATAGTAAAAGTACCGGTATATTCTTTTTCAAGATCTTGGTATTCTTTAATCTTTTTTGTGTTTTTCCCGGTGCAAATTATTAATAATCCTGTTGCAAGAGGATCTAATGTGCCGGCATGACCAACTTTTATTTTTTTTATATTGTAATGATGTTTTAATAAATATCTGATACTGCTGACTACATTAAATGAAGTCCATGAATAAGGCTTGTTAATTAAAAGAGTTTCCCCTTTTATAAAATCATATTCTTTTTGTGATGAAGATTGCTGCATAAATAAATTAGTATGATCAGGCAAATATAATAGCCAGTACTCCGATAATAAAACAATAAATTGAAAAATAGATCAAGTTACCTTTTTTTACTATTCCTATCATCCATTTACATGCAAGCAATCCGGAAATAAAAGCGGTAAAAAAGCCAACAATTAATGGAACTGCTCCCACAGAAGTTTGAGATGACATTTCACCGCTAAAAATATCTAACAGATTTGCTCCGAGAATAGGAACTAAAACCATTAAAAAAGAGAATTTTGCCATTACTACTTTTTTATTTCCCAGCAGTAAACCTGTAGAAATTGTAGCTCCCGAACGCGAAATTCCGGGTAAAACAGCAAGAGCTTGTGCAATTCCGATTATAAAAGAATCAACAAATGATATTTTACGAAGATTTGATTTTGGGAGATATGTTGAAGCAAGCAAAAGAGAAGTTACAATTAACATTGAGCCGACAAACAACAAATTTCCCGTAAAAAATTCTTCAATTTCTTCTTTAAAAAACAATCCAAGTATCATAACAGGAAACATCGAAATGATAAGTTTTACAATATATTTGTTGTTATCATCCCATTTGAATAAAAATAATCCTTTGAATAATTCACGAATATCTTTGTAAAAAATAATTATGGTACTTAAAACTGTTGCTCCATGAACAACTACAGTAAATATCAAACTTTTT
This sequence comes from Bacteroidales bacterium, assembly GCA_030630005.1. Lineage (GTDB taxonomy): Bacteria > Bacteroidota > Bacteroidia > Bacteroidales > JAIORY01 > JAIORY01. Next base: position 3,406 of record DAOVNY010000191.1, read on the forward strand.
TCGGCATCAACACCAAGAATAACTTTCCCAAGTTCGAGATGACCACTGCTGCTGACAGGTAAAAATTCGGTAAGACCTTGGATCAATCCTAATAAAAGTGCTTCAAACCAGTTCATTTAATACAACTATTTTTTTGGTCGTTTCATGATGGCGAAAATCTCAATAACATATCCGATAAGGATAAGGATAGGAGCCAGAGTAAGTCTTCTAAAACTGAAAAGTTTTTCGCTGAAAACATCAGGATCGTCAGAACCACCGCCTATCATTAATAAAAATCCAATGACAATAAAAGCAATTCCAATTAACAAAAGTTTATAATTTTCTTTAGAGAATACAAAATTTATTGATTCCTCTTTGTTATCTTTTTTTGTTGGTTTCATCTGATGAAATTTTTAGCGATTCCAAAAATACTATAATTTTCAGAAAACACTTAGGATTTAACAATATTTAATACTTTGTAACTAATCAGTGCCTAAAGTGAACTAAAGTTAAGAGTGCCTAAAGTTATAAAAAATGGCTAATAAAGATTAATTCAAAATTTGTTTGATTTTATGGACAGACACTAAATTAATATATAAAAGAACAAACCAATGAAAAGAGACAGAAGGGATTTTATAAAAATATCCAGTATGGCTGGAATAAGTTTGGCAGTGATGAATCCCTTTTTAGCGTATTCAAGTCAGGGTAAATCAGGAATGAAGTTTGGCCTTGTAACTTATCAATGGGGTAAAGACTGGGATTTACCAACATTGATTGCTAATTGCGAGAAGACAGGTTATTTTGGTGTGGAGTTGCGCACGCATCATGCACATGGTGTTGAGACCAGCCTTAGCGCTTTGCAACGAACAGAGGTGAAAAAGCGATTTGACGACAGTCCGGTTTGCTGTATTGGTTATGGTTCTAATTTTGAATATCATAGCCCTGACCCAACGAAACTACGTGAGAATATCGATCAGACAAAGGAATATATTAAACTCTGTAAAGATAGCGGGGCAACCGGCATAAAAGTGAAACCAAA
>DAOVNY010000131.1 GCA_030630005.1 Bacteroidales bacterium
CTTCGGCACATGATTTAAAAATATTGAAAAACAGAGCCGAAAATATTGGTTTAAAAAAATACGCATTAATAGGAAAAAATGCTCCTGATTCAGGTTTTCATAACTTTATTTGGGGTGGGGCAATTTATTAATAATACAATTTCTTTGTATATCCATAGCTTTGCATCCTGACAATTTTGCATGAAAGTATATTTAATAAAGTTGACTTATTCATTATTTGTAAATTTGCAAACATGATTTATCCAAAAAACTTTGAACATAAGATTGGATTTGAGAACATCAGACAACTTCTAAAGAAACATTGTCTGAGTTCTCTCGGTGAAAAATTTGTTGACAAGATCAAGTTTTCCGGCGATTTTAAATCAGTAAATAAATGGCTCCGGCAAGTTAGCGAATTCATTTCCATAATTGAGTTAGGTGAAAATTTTCCTGTTCAAAATTATTATGATCTTACTCCTGAACTGGATCGTATCCACTTAGAAGGAACAGTAATTGAGATAGAACAACTGTTTAATTTAAAAACTTCATTATCCACAATTTCGGATTGTCTTAATTATTTTAACAAATCTGATGAAGAAAAATATCCATATTTAAAAGAAACTGCTGCCAATGTTTTTCTGGAAAAAGAAATTATGATTAAAACAGAAAACATTATCAATAATAAAGGAAACATCAAAGATGGTGCATCGCCCAAGCTTAAAGAAATACGATTGGAACTTATCAGGAAATTAAGAAATATTGACAAGAAACTTCAGCTAAGTATTAAGTCAGCGAAAAGTGCAGGATGGATTGAAGCAGATGCCGAACCAACCATCAGGAATGGAAGGTTAGTGATACCTGTCTCAGCAACAAACAAACGGAAAATAAAAGGTTTTATTCATGATGAATCGGCAAGCGGTAAGACAGTTTTTATTGAACCCGCCGAAGTATTTGATACAAATAATGAGATACGCGACCTCGAAAATGCTGAGAAAAGAGAAATATTAAAGATTCTCACAGAAATCACAATTTTAATACGCCCCAATATTGATGATTTGAAAAAAGCATATAATTTTCTGGGGTTGATGGATTTTATCAGAGCTAAAGCAAAATTTTCGTTTGAGATAAACGCAAGCATTCCGGCAATAAAAAATCAGGCAATAATAAATTGGAAGAAAGCTGTTCATCCTCTTCTTTTTTTAGCACACAAAAAACACGATAAAACCGTTGTTCCTTTCGATCTGAAATTGGATAATAAAGAAAGAATACTTATTATCTCTGGACCAAATGCCGGAGGTAAATCAGTGTGTTTAATGTCGGTAGGGCTAATTCAATATATGCTTCAATGTGGGTTGGCAGTCCCGATTGATAAAGATTCATTTGCCGGAATTTTTAATGATATTTTTGTTGATATTGGTGATGAACAGTCGCTGGAGAATGACTTGAGCACTTATAGTTCGCACTTGTTAAACATCAAGCATTTTGTACAAAACTCCAACTCAAAAACTCTTTTTTTAATAGATGAATTTGGTACCGGTACCGAACCACAGTTTGGTGGAGCAATAGCTGAATCGGTTCTTGAAGAACTAAATAAAAACAAAGCTTATGGTGTGGTAACCACACACTATTCAAACCTTAAATTACTTGCAGATAGTAACCCCGGAATAATTAACGGAGCAATGCTCTTCGATTCAAAAATAATGAAGCCTTTATATAAATTAAAGGTAGGCAAACCCGGTAGTTCGTTTGCTTTTGAGATAGCGAGACAAATTGGTTTTCCTGAAAGTATTTTGAAAAGTTCAGCAGAAAAAACAGGTACAACTCAACTTGATTTCGATAAACAACTTCAACAACTTGAAATTGAAAAAAACGAAATTGAAAAAAAACAAACCCAACTGAAAGTAGCAGATGATTTATTATCGGAACTGATAGAAAAATATGAAAATCTGACAAAACAAATCAAAATATCAAAAGAACAGATCACTGCAAAAGCAAGGAATGAAGCAATAGAAATAATTGATAGTTCAAACAAATTAATAGAAAATACTATACGGGAAATCAGAGAAAATCAAGCAGAAAAAGAAAAAACTAAAAATCTCAGAAAAAAAATAAAAGTCCATAAAGAAAAAATTATTTCTGAAGATAAAAAACAAAGAACAGGAAAACAGGAAACAATACAGGAAGAAAAAATTGACACAGATATTGTAAAAGGAAGTTATGTAAAGATAAAAGGGCAGGATATGATTGGTGAAGTTACCGAAATTTCTGATTCTTATGCAATGGTTTCGTTTGATACATTTACCATCAGATCTTCTTTTAAAAATCTTATTAAAACAAACAAGCCCCAAATAATAAAACATTCAACAAAAACCAAAAGAGCAGCTTCCTCCTTTCTTAATAAAAAAATGTCAAATTTTAAATTTTCGATTGATGTGCGGGGAAAACGGGCTGAAGAAGCAATAACAATTATTAATAATTATCTTGATGATGCCATATTGCTCAATATCTCAGAAATTTCAATCCTTCACGGAAAGGGAGATGGTATTTTGCGAAAGGTTATCAGGGATCATCTTTCATCTGTAAAAGAAGTCAAAAAATTTGAAGATTCGCGTCCCGACAGAGGTGGAAGTGGGATTACAATTGTAAGTTTTTCAACTATCAAATTTTGCTTTAAATGAGTTAATATCAATTATTTCAATACTCAATCATTCTTAAACCTTTTTTTAATTTCAATTGTGCAGTAATTATTCCTAAAAGCATTAACACACAACCACCAACTTCACGTAAAGTAAAAAACTCGTTAAGGATCAACCAGCCGCCTATAGCAGCAAACAAAGCCTCAAAACTTAATATTATGGCAGCATGTGAAGGAATTGCTTTTCGTTGACCGAAAATCTGTAAAGTATATGCAACTCCCACAGACATAATTCCACCGTACAAAATTGGAATTGCTGCAGATTTAATATTATTCCAAATAATTTCTTCAGTAATAATTGCAATAATCAGGCTTAAAATCGAAGTAATAGAAAATTGAATTATTGAGATTTTTATAACATTAAATTTCGGCGAAAGCCAGGCTACAAGTAATACATGTGCAGCAAAAAAGATTGCACTAATAAAAACAAGAATGTCACCTGAAGAAACTGCAAAACTTCCTGAAACACTTAAAAAATAAAGCCCTGCAGTTGCAAGAATTATTCCTGCCCAAACTTGTTTAGTGGGTTTATGTTTGAAAAATAATCCAAGTAATGGAGTAAAAACAACATATAAACTTGTGATGAAACCTGCATTTCCGGCAGTTGTATTTATAATCCCGATCTGTTGTAATGATGCACCTGCAAAAAGCACAATTCCTAAATAAAAACCGCCATGTAATAAAGATATTCCCGGTTTCTTATTATTTATTTCTTTGTCTTTTTTTCTATCAATAAAAAATAATAATGGAAGTAGTGAGAGACTGCCAAGACCAAATCTGATACCGTTAAATATGAACGGTCCAACAAATTCCATTCCTTTACGCTGAGCAACAAAAGACAAGCCCCAAATCAAAGCTGTGATGAATAAAAGTAACTCAGATACAAATAATGATCTCTTCATTTTAGAATTGTAAAATGCAAAAGTAGAAAAATGAATTGTTACTGGAGTTGGTTCGTGTGCTCAAATTAAATTATAAATCTAAAATCCTAAAACGGATAACCAATACCAAAATTCCATGTAATTTGACTGAACTTGGCATTATTTATTATCCATCGTTCATTAGCCGGCATGGCAGGGTTTCTAAGCGGAAGAGCCCCATCTAATCTGAAAATAAAAAAGTTAAAATCTAATCTGAACCCAATTCCGGCATCAACAGCAAACTGATTTAAAAAAGTATTTAGCTTAAAACTCCCATCCGGGTAAGATTCATTTTCTTTCAATAACCAGATGTTTCCTACATCTGCAAAAAAAGCTCCTTTCAGAAATTTATACATTGGAAAACGGTATTCAAGATTTGCTTCCATTTTTATGTCACCCATTTTATCGAATCCCGAATAAGTACCCTGAAAAGCACCTGGTCCCAATGATCGTATTTCCCATCCTCTCATGTCATTTGCCCCACCTGCATAAAAACCTTTTTCAAATGGCAGTACATCAGAATTACCGTAAGGAATGCCTATCCCAAACAATGCATGAAATACCAGCGAGTTGTCTTTATCAATTATATTGTAATATCTAAAATCAAAGTCTGCCTTTACGTATTGTGCATACCTGATATTAAAAAGAGTGTAATTATCATCAGAGTTTTTTGGTGCTTTTATGAAATTATCGAAGGCATTAATTAAATTTCCCGAAGTTTCAAAATTTCCTCTGAAATATAAAAAGTTCTTTAGTTTGTTGATATCCTGATTGTTGAAAATAAAACTGTATTTTAATGCAGCAATCAGATGATCGGTATATTGATCTTTTAATCTCAGGTCGGAGGAATTATTAATTATCGAATCAAATGTTGATGATAGGAACACTTTAACAGAATTTATATCGAAAGGAGTGAAGATATGTGCTTTTTGATCCGTTACAGACCAGTCGTAACTAAATGTAAAATTCGTGATATATCTTGTATATTTTGGTCGTTTTTGAAAGTTGACACCTGTATTGATTGTGGTTTTCGGTTTAAAAAATTTAGGGAATTGTGTTTGAGAAATTGGTATCAGAAACTTTGGGAAATGAAGGCTAACTTCAGCACCCGTTTCTATTGTATTAAAGAATAAAAACCTTGAAGAATAATCAGCTTCTTCAAAATCACCTGTTTTCTGAACTTCCATTGCGCCTTTTATTTTAAACCTGAGAATTTCGGCTCCCCTGAAAATATTTTTGTTCTGATAAATAAGATTACCTCCAATACCAAGATCACCTCCTGAATTTGTCCCTTCAGCTTCGATAGAATATGATTGTACTTTTGATCTTGTAAGCTTTATTTGGCAATCAAGAAAATTTTTGTTTGTGGTGTCATCGGTTATCGTATTAAATTGAATATTTGCATATTTAAATATTCTTAGTGCAGCAAGACGCTTGTATGTTTGTTGTTCCTCATCAAGAATATACGGTTGATTGGAATGAATATATATTGATTGAATGATTGTTTGAGGCTTGATCTTTAGTTTATCATGATAAATAAAATGATAATTTACAGCAGGCTTATCATCTGATAATGATGGTATTGTTTTTACCAATGTGTCAAATACAAGTTGATTTTTGTTTAAAGGATTATAGTTAGGATCAATAAAAATATTATTAACGTAATATTGTTTATGCTCCTGTTCGGTAAATTTGCCGGCTTTGGTTGGTGAAAGTATTTTGTTATTTTTTATTGCAATTGTTATATCTAATTTATTATTGTTGAGTGCACTGTCAATCTCAAAAAAAACAAATTCACGATTAAAATAATAATATCCCTGGTTTTTAAGGTGGGTTGTAATTTGCTCTCTTTCTTTCTCAAGGGTGTAAGCATTATAAATGTCGTTTTTATGAAGTAGTGTTTTGTCGTTATCTAATAAAGTAAAAAAATTAACTTTTTTGTCAGAAATAGAATAATCTATATTTCTTATTTTATAAGGTTTGTCGAGAGAAATGTTATAGCTGACATTTGCTTTTTTATTGTTTGTAATGATGTTTTTGTTAATCTCTGAATTAAAATACCCGATATTATTTAAGTATTGTTTTATTTGTTTGATAGAATTATTTGTTAATGCATAATCAAGGTAAACCGGTTCTTCTCCGACCTTATTCTTTAACCAGTTTTTGAATTTAGTTTCTTTGCCTTTGCTGCCAAGATTGTAAGCCCATAATTTAAAAGGAAAAACCCCAAGAATTTTTTTATTTGGTTTTTGTTGGATCAAACTCCATATCTCATCTTTTTCAAATTTAGTGTTTGTGTTTTTTATCTCAACATAATTTTTATTTAAAACTGTCTTGTTCTCCGGCAGGTTTTTCGTGATATTACAAGCTGATAGCGAGAATAGAAACAGAATTAGAACTATTGATTTTAGATTTCTCAAAGTTTTAAATGGTTTTTGTTTTGTTGATACAAAGATGAGAAAATTTGTTTTATGTCAGGGTAATATGAGTTTTTTATTTTTAATAATCATCACACTGCATTGCATATCTGGAAGCGGGCAAAGACTTTCGGGAAAAATATCCTTTACGGAAGATAATGTTCTTATTCCCATCAATATTTTTTGCTTTATTAATATTTGTGCCGGCTGATAAGTTTTGTTATAAAAAACGAAGAAAAAACAAATATTAATTTGATTTTATTAAAATAAAAATTATACATTTGCACTCCGTTTTTACGGAGGAAATTGTTCGGGCGATTAGCTCAGTCCATACGGATTTCACTCCGTTTATTGGTTCAGAGCATCCCGACTTTGAAGTCGGGAGGGATACAAGAAAAAAGATAGTTCATATAAATAAGGGCGATTAGCTCAGTTGGTTCAGAGCACCTGCCTTACAAGCAGGGGGTCACTGGTTCGAATCCAGTATCGCCCACAGAAAGGGAAAGTTAAAAGCTTTCCTTTTTTTCGTATAATGACTTTTTATTTCTACATATTATTTTCTTCCCAAGCCGATAAATACTACATTGGTCATACAAATGATTTGTCTGAAAGATTACGCAAGCATAATTCAAAACATTCAGGATTTACCGGAAAGAATGATGATTGGCAAATAGTTTACTCAGAGAGTTATGATACAAAACCAGAAGCTTATGCAAGAGAACGACAATTGAAGAAATGGAAAAATCGTCGGC
>DAOVNY010000103.1 GCA_030630005.1 Bacteroidales bacterium
ATAAAAAAGGTTAGTGCCAAAAAGTAACAGAACAATCACAAAAATTATTATCCTTTCGGGGATGTTGAAAAGTTTAAGCAGTTTGCGAGTAAACCACAAACCGAGAAAACAATAAAACAGTCCGGCGAAAAATACCGAATACTGAAAAAGCAGGGAATATCCGTTTAGTTCAAAACCAAAAATCAAACTCAGAAAATATGCGATTAAAAAAAAAGGTAATAGTAAAAGAGCAACTCCGCTGTAATATTTATTGATTTTTGTGTCTCCGTTGTCGATATAAAAATGACCAAGATAATCAAGTGCGAGTTTTTGTTTTTCAAATTCATAAACTTTAGTGAAATCAAGTGTATGATGAATAAATATTGAAGGCAAGTAGGAATAATAACCACGCCCGTCGCCTTTGATAATTTCAGTTCTTAATCCTGAAAATTCAATATTGGCAATAGTTCCAAAATAAATTATTACCGAAATAATAAGGTAGATTATGGTTTTATTAGTTTTAGAAGAATTTGTCATTAAAAAAATATTTTCAAAAATCAATTTCCAAAGATAAGGAAAAGAAATTATTAACTAATATTAATTGAAATCATCTAATGTTTACTATTTTTGCAGAGGATAATGAAAAGATAAATCAATTAATTAATAATCATAAAATCAATTAGTTATGAAATATAATCCGGCAAAGAAAATTCAGGATTTAAAACAATTTGGAGAATTTGGTGGTGTAAATCCATCAATTACAGATTCGGCTACTTTTACATTTATGCAGGCAGGTACAATGCTTGATACTTTTAAGGGTGAAGCCGAAGGTTGCTTCCTTTATTCAAGACATTGGAATCCGACTAATAAATATCTTGCCGATGCAATGGCAGCAATGGAAGGAACAGAAGCAGGCTGGGTAACTGCTTCGGGTATGGGAGCAATTACAAATGCAATTTTACAGGTAGTTAATGCCGGCGATCATATTGTTTCGAGTATGACTACTTATGGCGGAACTTTTGCGTTTTTACATAATTGGCTTCCTAAGTTTAACATTGAAGTAAGTTTTGTTGATATTACAGATTTGGAGGCGGTAAAAGCAGCTATCAAGCCAAATACAAAATTAATTTATACCGAAACAATGACTAATCCATTGTTGCAGATATCTGATGTTCCTGAGTTGTCAAAAATTGCAAAAAGCAATAATTGTAAACTTATGGTTGATAATACTTTTACTCCTATGATATTTACACCTGCAAAACTTGGTGCTGATATCGTGGTTTACAGTCTGACTAAATTTGTAAACGGGAAAAATGATTGTGTTGCCGGTGCTATTTGTGGTTCTGCGGAATACATTAATTCTTTGATAGATGTTAATGACGGAACTTCAATGTTGTTAGGTCCTGTACTTGATCCACTGCGTTCATCATCAATATTAAAAAATTTATATACCCTTCATATTCGTATGAAACAGCATAGCAAAAATGCAGAATATCTTTCTGCTAAGTTTAAAGAAATAGGAATAAAAGTTGGGTATCCCGGATTATCTGAGCATAAGGGGTATGAATTGATGAAGAGTATGATGAGTGAAGAATATGGCTTCGGAGGGATGATCACTATTGATATGGAGACCAGCGAGAAAGCAAATCAACTAATGGAATTGATGGAAGAAAAAGGTGTTGGTTATCTTGCTGTAAGTCTTGGGTATTTTAAAACTTTATTTAGCTGTTCCGGTAAAAGTACTTCATCAGAAGTACCTAAAGAAATTCAAGAGAAAATGGGAATGTCTGAAGGATTAGTAAGATTTTCAGTTGGTTTGGATAATGATATCGAAAATACTTTTGATGTTATTTCTGAGTGTATAAAAGAAGTTAAATAGTTGAAAACCTGTGGTACGAATTAAAGTCGTGCTACAGGTTTTTCTCGACGGGAAAACAATAAATCAAAGATCGTTAATCGGTGTTCGACATTCGATATTCAAAAAAAATAATACTAAACAGAATTTCGAATTTCGATTAACGAATGATGAATTTCGAAGTAAAAAAAATAATGCACAATCCCGTAGTACGACTCCAAGTCGTGCTACGAGGTTTTTATTAATCCTCACAACAACACATCAAATTTCTGTCACCGTAAGCATCGTCAATTTTAGTTACAGGAGCCCAGTATTTATCATTGTCGAGTGTGTCAACCGGAAATGCAGCTTTTTTTCTTGAATAAGGGAAATTCCATTCATCCGAGCATACCATCTCAATTGTATGTGGTGCGTTTTTTACAACATTATTTTCTTTATCACAATTTCCGTTTTCTATATTTTCAATTTCTTTACGGATAGAGATCATAGCTTCGACAAAACGATCCATTTCTGCGAGTGGCTCACTCTCGGTGGGTTCAACCATTAATGTTCCATGTACGGGAAATGCTACGGTAGGAGCATGAAATCCATAATCCATAAGACGTTTTGCAATGTCAATAACAGGGATATTTGCAGTTTTATGAAATTCATTACAGTCAAGTATCATCTCATGAGCTACTTTGTTATTTTTTCCTGTGTAAAGAATTTTATAATGACCCTCGAGACATGATTTTAAATAGTTAGCATTTAAAATTGCATAAGTTGTAGCTTCGGCTAATCCATCACCTCCTAATAATTTTATATATCCGTAAGAAATTGGAAGTATCATTGCACTTCCAAAAGGAGCGGCTGCAACAGCAGTAATTCCGTTTTTTCCTCCTGTTTCCACACAACTGTGTTTTGGTAAAAATTGAACGAGGTGTTTTGCAACGCCTATTGGTCCAACACCGGGACCACCTCCACCATGAGGGATTCCAAATGTTTTGTGAAGATTGAGGTGACAAACATCAGCACCAATAATTCCCGGATTTGTAAACCCTACCTGCGCATTCATATTTGCACCATCAAGATAAACTTGTCCTCCATTATCATGAATAATTTTTATTGCTTCAAGTATTCCTTCTTCAAATACTCCATGAGTTGAAGGATAAGTTATCATTACGGCAGCAAGTTCGTTTTTATGCTCTTCGGCTTTTTCTCTCAGGTCATTGAGGTCAATATTCCCATGCTCATCACATTTTACAACAATTACTTTCATGCCTGCCATAACTGCACTTGCAGGATTAGTTCCGTGTGCTGACGAAGGTATTAGACAAATATTTCTTTCGGTATCGCCATTACTTTTGTGATATGCATTTATTATCATCAATCCTGCATATTCGCCGGCAGCACCTGAGTTTGGTTGAAAAGAAACTGCATTAAAACCTGTTATCTCACAAAGATCGTTTTCCAGATTTTTTATAAGTTCAGTGTATCCTTCAGCTTGGTCAATCGGAACAAAAGGATGAATATTTCCAAATTCAGGCCAGCTTAAAGCAAATAACTCGGCGGCAGCATTAAGTTTCATTGTACATGATCCGAGTGGAATCATTGACCGGTTAAGAGAAATATCGCGGTTTTCCAACTTTTTTAAATATCTCATCATACCGGTTTCCGAATGATAAGAATTAAAAACTGCATTTGTCAGATAATCAGTTGTTCGTTTTAAATTTTCAGGAATTGATTCTGTTATTTGAGGTTGATCAAAATCAATAAATTCTTTTTTATTCGCGGAAGCGAAAACTTTTAAAATATCTTTAATATCAGTAATATCGGTAGTTTCATCTATGCTGATACCAACTGTGTTTTTATCGGTATATCTGAAATTAATTTCATTTTCGAGAGCAAGTTTTTTAATATCATTTATGCCGACATTTTCAGGCAAACTGATTTCAAGAGTATCAAAGAAATATTTATTCAACTGTTTGTAGCCGTATTTTTCAATTTCTCCGGCAAGGGTAACAGTTAAATTATTGATGTCGGTAGCAATTTCCTTAATTCCTTCCTGTCCGTGATAAGTAGCGTACATACCTGCCATGCTTGCAAGCAATGCCTGGGCAGTACAAATATTTGAAGTTGCTTTTTCTCTTTTAATGTGCTGCTCGCGGGTTTGAAGAGCCATTCTCAGGGCAGTATTTCCGTTTCTATCTTTTGATATTCCGATTATCCTTCCCGGGATATTTCTTTTAAAATCTTCGGTAGTAGCAAAATATCCTGCATGTGGACCACCATAACCCATAGGGATTCCAAATCTTTGTGAAGAACCCAAAACAACATCAGCACCCCATTCGCCCGGAGGTGTGAGGATGGCAAGGCTAAGAAGGTCAGCGATAACAGCTACTTTAGTGCTGTTATTATGAGCTTTTTCAACAAAAGTGGAGTAATCAATAATTTCACCTTTTTGGTTTGGATATTGAATGATAGCACCAAAAACTTTTTCATCAAAATCAAAATTATTATGATCACCAAAAATTAACTCAATGCCAAGTGGTATAGCACGGGTTTTAAGTACGTCAATTGTTTGAGGAAAAATATCGTCTGCAACAAAAAATTTATTTGCACCGCTTTTTGCAAGTTTTCTTGGGCGGGCATTAAATAGCATTATCATAGCTTCGGCAGCAGCAGTTGCTTCATCAAGCAAAGATGAATTGGCAATAGGCAAGCCGCTAAGGTCGGAAATCATTGTTTGGTAGTTGAGCATAGCTTCGAGACGACCCTGGGATATTTCTGCCTGATATGGAGTATAGGAAGTGTACCAACCAGGATTTTCGAGAACATTTCTTTGTATTACACCCGGCAAAATTGTGTTGTAATATCCTTGCCCGATGTATGTTTTGAATAACTTATTTTTTGAACCCAGTTCTTTAAGATGATTAATGTATTCCAACTCATTCAATCCCTTAGGAAGATCAAGCGGTTTATGTGTTCGAATGTTTCCGGGAATTGTCTCGTTAATAAGCTGATCTAATGAATTTACACCTATCTTCTCGAGCATTTTATTTAGCTCATTTTTTCGCGGACCATTATGTCTTTTAGTAAAGTTATTGCTTATCATTATTTGAAATATTTATTTTTTATTTAATAGAAATTTTATGATTCTGAAAATTTTGGCAAAGGTAAAAATCTTTAATATAAAATATAAAGTAAGTTGAAATATTGTTAATAAATTAACAGAAAAAAATGGAATGAATGCTTGAATGTTTGAATGGATAAATAAAAAAAGCCCATCATAATATGAAGGGCTTTTAAGAAATTATATTAATTAATGTTTATTGGTTAATTCTCATTTTATAGAACGAACGATAAACAAAGTATAATGCAACAAGCAGGAATCCAACTCCAAAATATGGAGCTATATCCCTGAATTGAGGAGCAATAGAAATTTCCATAGCCAATAATCCGAATAAAGTTGTAAACTTAATAATAGGATTTAACGCAACTGAAGAAGTATCTTTATAAGGATCACCAACAGTATCGCCAATTACAGCAGCATCGTGTAAAGGAGTACCTTTTTCTTTCATATCAACTTCAACGATTTTTTTAGCATTATCCCATGATCCACCTGCATTAGCCATAAAAATTGCCTGATATAAACCAAAGAATGCAATAGAAATCAGGTAACTGATAAAAAGTGAAACAGGTAAATTAGATCCTGCAGGAGTAGATAAAAATGCAAATGCTAAAGCAAAAGAGAAAATAGCAATAAAGATATTCCACATTCCTTTTTGTGCATATTGAGTACAAATTTTTACTACGGCTTTTGATTTTTCTACATCTGCTTTTTTAGGAGCATTTGGATCAAGGGCAATATTATTTTTGATAAATTCAGTTGCTCTTGCTGCACCTGTGGTTACTGCTTGTATTGCAGCACCGGAAAACCAAAATACTACCGCACCTCCAAGAAGGAATCCGAGAATAGTATAAGGATTTAGAAGATTTAAAATTTCTTCCGGTTCAATACCCAAAGTATGTTTAATTACAAGTACCAAAGAAAAAATCATGCAAGTTGCACCCACAACAGCCGTTCCGATTAATACCGGTTTTGCGGTTGCCTTAAAAGTATTACCTGCACCATCATTAGCTTCAAGATAATATTTTGATTTTTCGAAATCAGGTGTAAAACCAAATTCTTTTTCAATTTCCGGTGTTACCTCTTTTTGATTTTCTTCAATCAACGAAAGTTCATAAATAGATTGAGCATTATCGGTTACAGGACCATAACTGTCAACTGCAATAGTAACAGGTCCCATACCTAACATACCGAAAGCAACCAATCCGAATGCGAAGATTGAAGGATATATCATCAGGTCGCTTAAACCATACGTGCTTGCAAAATATGCAATAAACATAAGAACGAAAAATACCATGCCTTGCCAAAATGCACTAAAATTACCAGAAACTAAACCTGAAAGAATATTCAGGGATGCACCACCTTGTTTAGAGGCTTCAACAACTTCTTTTACGTGAGCTGATTTAGGACTGGTAAATAATTTTGTGAATTCAGGGATTAGTGCTGCACCAAGAGTTCCGGCACTAATAATAACAGATAAAACTATCCAAAGGTTATTTGGTAGGCTACCGATAGTAAAGTAGCTTGCAAGGAATGTTGCAATTATTGAAAGTATTGAAGTAATCCAAACCAATGAAGTCAATGGTTTTTCAAAATCAATATCATCAACTTTACTATATTTAACTTTTGATAATAATCCATTAATCCAGAAGGCAGTAATAGAAGTTACGATCATTAAAATACGCATTACAAATATCCAAACTAAAAGTTGAGTCTGTAAAGAAGTATCGACGATTGCGAGAAGAATAAAAGAAATTAAAGCAACTCCTGTAACACCATAAGTTTCGAAACCATCGGCAGTTGGACCTACCGAATCACCTGCGTTATCACCTACACAATCGGCAATAGTACCTGGATTACGTGGATCATCTTCACCAATTTTAAAGATCACTTTCATCAAATCTGAACCAACATCTGCAATTTTAGTAAAAATACCTCCTGCAATACGAAGTACCGAAGCACCGAGAGATTCACCAATTGCAAATCCAATAAAACTTGCTCCCGCATATTCACCCGGAACAAACATAAGAATGATCATCATCATTGTTAATTCAAGAGAAATTAAAACAACACCGATGCTCATACCGGCGTTTAAAGGAATATTTAAAAGTTTGATAGGTTTTCTTTCAAGAGATGCAAATGCCATTCTTGAGTTGGCAAGTGTGTTCATTCTAATTCCGAACCATGCAACACTATACGAGCCTAATATACCAAGAACAGTCCAGCCAAGAATCATTAACACTCCACCGACACCAAAATCGCCACCTGAAAGAAAGCCAAAATAAAATGCTACGGCAGCACCAATAAAAATAAATAGAATTAATAGAAATTTACCTTGTTGGATAAGGTAAATTTTTGATGTTTCAAAAATAACCTGTGCTACTTCCAGCATTGATTTATGTGCACGTATTTTTTTTACTTGTACAAACTGGTATAATCCAAATAAAAATCCTGCAATAGTGATCAGAAATCCCCAATATAAAATATTTTGACCTTTAATTTCTTCAGGAATTACAAGGTCTGCCTCACCGGCAAATGTTAGAATCGGTAATAAGAATACTGCAATTAAGCTTAAAATTTTTTTCATAATAATATTTATTGGTTTTGGTTAATATTTAATTTTGGTTGGCTAAATTAGAAAAGTATTTTGTATGAGCAAAAAAAAAATATCAAACACTTTGTTTCCGTGCAAAGACTAAATATGAATTTCCTATTAATTTTATTATACTAGTTGAAATTGAGAATTCTAAAATTTATAAACATAACTTAAAGATAACCACATATTTTGCTTCTTCTAAATTTGTAAAATATAATGCGTTTAGTATATTATAACTGATGTTAATAAATATATTGATAATATTAGAGAGAAGGATTAATATTAATTGTTGATAAATTTATATATTTGTCGGGAATAATAATTAACAATAATTTCTTTTTTTGAAATTTGGAAATATGAATTTTCATGATCAGAAATAAATAAGGATGAAAAAGATAAGACTTGATATAATAGGTATGTCGTACAGTCAATCGCAAAGCGGTGCTTATGCGTTGATATTGGGAGAAGTTAATGGAAAGCGCAGATTACCTATTATTATTGGAGGTTTCGAAGCTCAGGCAATAGCCATTGAACTTGAGAAGATGAAACCCTCAAGACCACTTACACATGATCTTTTTAAAAACTTTGCCGATAATTATAATGTTGTTATTAAAGAAGTAATAATTGATAAATTTCAGGAAGGAATATTTTATGCTAAATTGCTTTGCTGGCAGGATAACATTGTTAGTGAAATAGATTCACGAACATCGGATGCTGTAGCACTCGCAATAAGATTCAAATGCCCGATATATACTTATGAAGAAATTCTTAGTAAAGCCGGTATTTTAATAGATGAAAAACCAGGGCAGAAAAAAACTCAAGTTTCGCAAGAAGAAAAACAGAAAGCCGAAACAAATTATGAAAA
>DAOVNY010000105.1 GCA_030630005.1 Bacteroidales bacterium
AACAAATAAATAAAAAATCTCATGCTTGAGGTTTTTTCTTTAGTATTTGTTTTATCTTTACGCCATCTACGCTGTAATTCACCTTTCATCATTGTACTCCTGTCATGAGAATTATCAAGTCCCAGCT
Organism: Bacteroidales bacterium; assembly: GCA_030630005.1. GTDB lineage: Bacteria > Bacteroidota > Bacteroidia > Bacteroidales > JAIORY01 > JAIORY01. Next base: position 128 of record DAOVNY010000105.1, read on the forward strand.
CGCGTTTTCGCTTTTCTCTGTCATCTTTTTCCTTATCGTAATAAAGCGGCTTATATTCAAATGCTTTAGGCTTTGGTCGTTTAAAAAAAACTATCTTCATGTTTGATGAGTTTTGATTTATGCAAAAGTACCTATTTTATTTAAGATTTAAGATTTATGATTTACGATTTATTTGAATAAAAAAAGCTACCCGATAACACCGGATAGCTTTTTAATAAATCACATTAATTATATTTATGGTACAACGTAAATATTAGCATCATTTCGATAACCCGAATTAGTATTATTATACCAATCGGTATATAGAATTCCACCGCTTTCTGCCCATTCAACAAAATGCAGGTATGTATCAATTATTTCTACTTTTTCTTTTGGATATTCAAAACTTTCGTAGATGTTAATTGCCCATGGTAAATTATTTTCAGTTTTGTAATACTTACCGGTTGATGGGTCTGTGTCATCATCAATTGTTCCAAAATAACTTACATCAACAAGGTCAGTAGGTTCATAATCGGGTAAGTGAACTTCAACGCCTCTTTCAAGGTTTACTATAATAAACGGGTTGAAATTTGGAATATCAATTTGAGCTAAGGTATATGTGTTATCAGCGATATCCATTGTAATAGCAACAGTATCAGGAGTAACATAAGAAGCAAAAGGATCTGTATTTACTCCAATTCCCTGTCCGGGATGTTCCATTAAATTATATGTGTTGTCATAAGCAATTATTGTTGGTTTAGATTGTCCTGCTTCGGTACCATTTCCATTAAGAGTAATATATCCTTCCTGAAGATCATATCCTGTAACTGTAATATCCGATTCGTCAACATTATCGTTTGCCAACTGAAATCCGAAACCATTCTGAAATCCAGCCCCAAAAGCTTTTACGATAAAAGACCCGAAAATTTCCACGACAAAATTTGAGGAATTTGTTACCATTTGAAACCTATAGTCACAAACAAGGTCATTAAAGTCATAATCACCTTTGCCAGGCCACAAATCTTCGTAAGCAAGTGTTCCATAACCGCCGGCAGGATAGTAATTATCAAATGCCCTATCGGGATCATCGGGATAATCATCATCATCATCCGGTACTCCATCGCCATCGTTATCAGTTGGTGTCATACATGTTAATACCTGTTGAAATTCAGAAGCAAAAAATTGAACTTGATCTCTATTTCCACCATGTTTAACAAGAACATACTGATCCTGAAAAGGAGAGTCAAGAGTATATTCCACTATAAACCAACCATCAACACCATTACCAATACCACCGGTATTATCAACTTTAAACCCTTGAAATGGGTCACCACCTAAATTTGGACCAAGATCAATACTTCCATAATTAAAGTTACTGGATTTATCTACAACATCTACATCACTATATGTTCCGGGAGTAGCTTCGAATGAAGCATGTGATAATTCTTTATCACCACCACTTCCATCATTTCTTACTTTGATTTGAATAGTATAAGTATTATCTCCATTATCAATAACCGACCATATAGCAGCATAATATCCATCCTCTATATGCTTTTCAATAGTGCAATCGTCTTTTCCATTTTGAGAAAACACCTGAATAAAAGGTAATGAAATAATAATAAATGAAAAAATAAAAAACAGAATAGATTTTTTTGAATTTCGTTTTATTGTTTTCATAATAAATATTTTTTAAATTAATATAATTTGTTTGTAAATATACAAACAATTCCTATACAAGTTTATAAGTTATTTCATTTCCGGAAATTGGAATGTTTGTCAACACACCTTTATACATCATGTTTACTTCTGAAACATAAGTTGGAATTGTAATTTTAGTAGAATAGCTATCTCCTGAATTTACTGATGCTTTATGATAAATATCACCATCAAGAGATTTAATGTAGATTACTCCATTTATGTCTAATCCAGTTAAGTTAACCAAAACATCTTTGGTTGTTTTCCAATTAAAATCAGAACTAACAACTAAATCTGACATTGATGAAATTTCGTTTGACTGGTTTTCTTCAATTTGCTCCCAGTTTTTTTGACATGCTGTGAGTGCAAAAACAATTACGATTAATAATAAAATTGTCTTTTTCATGATATTATAATTTTTATTGTTAATATTTCAATGAATTTCTTGGAATACCATATTTCAATCTCCGTTCCAAAATTTTATGTAATTGATATACAGCGAATAAGCTATTAATGGCAAATAAAATTGTTCCCAAATTTGGAATTATTTTCCAAATATTGAAAAGTTTATTAATCAGGGAAATAAAAAAAAGGCTGACGAAACCGAAAGCCTTTTTGAAAAAAAAGATTATTATATTTTATGCTCTAATAAGTACAGGGAATTTCTGTTGTGCAAGATAAAAACTCCCAAAGAAAACAGTATTATAAAAGACACCGCCCAACACAGAGTTCAGAAAAAATGAAATTCCATAAGAGCCATCATTGAAAAATATCAATCCGGCAGTATAACTTTCTATTAATCCTATGAAACTTTGCGGGTAAAGCGGGTTTCCAAGCCATGCAGCAAAATTTGTGATAAGGAAAAAAATTATTGAAGAACCAACTGAAGCTGCTAAAACAGTACTTACCTTTACATTTTTTCTTAAATAAAATCCCATAACAACTACAATTGCAAAACTTGCATACACTGCTATCATACTATTATGAAACCCAATTATCAGGTCACTTAACAATAGAGCTGCAAATGGTAAAATAAACGCAAGATATTTTTTTGTAAAATATGTGCCGCCAAATAAAGCAATAGCAGCAATAGGAGTAAAATTCGGCCAGTGAGGAACTAATCGCATTACGGCGCCAAATATTACAACAGAAACAATAAAAATTAATCTGGGTGATAATTGCTTGATCATAGTTTATAAATTATTAATTATTAATTTTACAGCAAAAATAAATAAATCATTTTAATTATACTTAAAAATCTAAAATAAAAAAGTAGAAAGTGATAGAAAATGCTTAATTTTAAACGTTAAAATAAAAAAACAAAAAAACAAATATTCAAAACTATGTTAAAATACATTCAAAAGAATCTTATTCGTATAGGTTATAATCTTGTTAAAATCAATGAATTGCCCGGTGATATTATAGAAGAAGATTTTCTAAAATATTATGAAAAAGATAAACAATTTACAATGACATCATTATTCAGGATGTATGCATTATATCATGCAACAAAATATGTTATTGAAAATAATATTGAAGGCGATATAGTCGAATGCGGAGTATATAAAGGTGGAAGCAGCATGTTAAGTGCCGATATGCTGGTTGAGCAAAATTCATTTGATAAAAAACTGTATTTATTTGATACTTATGAGGGTATGTGTAAACCGACTGATAAGGATATTTATCACGGTTTTCAACAAAAAGCATTAAAGGATTGGGAAAGACGGCAAACCAATACTCACAACACATGGTGTTATGCTCCTATCGATGAAGTAAAAGCAAATATGTTAAGTACAGGATATCCCGAAGAAAAGATGGTCTTTGTTAAAGGAAAAGTTGAAGATACAATTCCTGGTACTATTCCGGAAAAAATATCTCTTCTTCATCTTGATACCGATTGGTATGAATCAACTTATCATGAACTCGTTCATCTTTTTCCATTGCTTAGTAAAAACGGAGTATTAATCATTGATGATTATGGATATTGGCAGGGTTGCCGCGAAGCTGTCGATCAATATTTTGAAGAAAATAATATAAAAATGCTCTTCAACCGCATTGATTATAATGGAAGAATGTTTGTGAAAACAGAAAAATAAAAATCAAAATAATGCGAAAACTATCCTTATTTTTTCCGGTATTAATATTAATCTTGTTTAGCACTTGCAATCAAATGAAAGAAAAAGTTGATCTTGTTGTTTATAATACAAAAATTTATACTGTTGATAATAAATTTAGTATTGCGGAAAGCTTTGCAGTAAAAGATGGTAAATTTTATGATGTAGGCACAAACGAAGACATCCTTGGTAAATATACTTCAGATATTACTTTTAATGCTGTCGGATTAACTGTTTATCCCGGGTTTATTGATGGTCATTGTCATTTTTATTATTATGGTATGGGCATACTTCTAAATGCCGATCTTACGGGAACTTCATCTTTTAATGAAATACTTAAGATATTAAAAGAACATCAAAAAAATAAACAGGGTGAGTGGTTGATAGGAAGGGGATGGGACCAGAATGACTGGGAAATAATGAAATTTCCCGACAAGGAAAAACTTGATAAATTATTTCCTGACACTCCGGTTTTTCTGACCAGAATAGATGGTCATGCTGCATTGGTAAACAGTAAAGCATTAGAAAAAGCAGGGATCACAAAAAATACAAAAATAAAAGGTGGTAAAATTATTATTAAAGATGGTGAACCAAGTGGTATTTTAATTGATAATGCAATTGAAATGGTATCATCTATAATTCCAAAACCTGACAGAACACAAAAAGAAAACGCTTTATTAACCGCCCAGAAAAATTGTTTTCCGGTGGGTTTAACTTCCATTGTTGATGCAGGATTGCCAATGGAAACGATAAAAATAATTGATTCTCTCCATAAATCAGGTAAACTTAAAATGCGCATAAATGCAATGTTGAGTTCGGAGGATGAAAAATTTGAAGAAAATATAGAAAAAGGAATTATCAAAACTCCACGACTTACAGTCAGATCAATAAAACTTTATTCCGATGGTGCTTTGGGTTCGAGAGGAGCAATGCTGAAAGAACCGTATTCCGATGATAAAAACAACAGGGGATTTCTTGTTAAAGATGTTGAGTATTATCATAAAATATGTAAAAAAGCCTACAAAAACGGATTGCAGGTTAATACTCATGCTATTGGCGATTCGGCTATAAAATTTATGTTATTAACTTATGGCGAAATATTAAAAGATACAAATGATCTCAGATGGAGAATAGAACATTCTCAAATTGTTGATACTTGTGATTTTAAACTTTATAAAAAATATTCTATTATTCCTTCGATACAGGCAACACACGCAACTTCTGATATGTACTGGGCTGAATATCGTCTCGGAAAAGAAAGGATGAAAGGTGCTTATGCCTATAAAGACCTTCTTGAGCAAAATGGCTGGTTGATAAATGGTACAGATTTTCCAATCGAAAATATAAATCCTATTTACACTTTTTATGCTTCAGTTGTTAGAAATGATCTTGACGGATATCCGGAGGATGGTTTCCAAATGGAAAATGCACTCAGTAGGGAAGAAGCACTCAGATCAATGACTATCTGGGCTGCCAAAGGCAGTTTTGAAGAAAATGAAAAAGGAAGTATAGAAAAAGGAAAATTAGCTGATTTTGTTGCTCTTACTCACGATATAATGAAAATACCGGAAGAAAAAATACCGGATGTTAAAGTTGTAAGAACTTACATTAATGGGGAAGCTGTGTTTGCGTATAAGTAGTGTTTGTCCATAATGTCCGATTTCTTCGTTATGCTTGTTTTGAAAACAGTCATTTACAAAAGTAAACTCCTTGATTTTCAAAACTTCGCAAGCCTCGAACTCGAACATTATGAACTAAACACTGACTTTATAGACAGACACTAAGTAGTTTGATAGTAATTGGTTGTAATTTATTGTAATTTGATGCCAATTTTTTTAATTCGAAACACAAAATGTTTTTTTCAACAAAAAGCGTAACAATCAAAAAAGAAATTACTAATTTTGCAGTCTAAAAGGACTCGTAGCATAACTGGATAGTGCACCTGATTACGGATCAGGAGGTTGTGGGTTCGAATCCCTCCGAGTTCACAAAAAAGCACGCTTTTTATAGCGTGCTTTTTTTGTATATTTGCCATTTTAGAAAATCAATTATGCTATGCAAAAATCAAATCTCTTAAAGGAATTTTTCAGGATTTATGGAAATCAGGATAATTCCCCTCAATTATTTTTTTCTCCCGGACGTGTAAACCTTATCGGAGAACATACCGATTATAATGGTGGTTTTGTGCTTCCTTGCGCTTTAAGTTTCGGAACATATCTTGTAATAAGAAAAACAAATGATGATAATGTGAAGTTTGCTTCTGCCAATTTCGAATTAAAAAAGAATGTTTCTCTGAAAAATCTTAAAGATAAAATAAATGGTGAATGGGTTAATTTTCCTCTCGGGATAATTGATCAGTTTTCGAAAAACGGGAAACAGATTTCGGGACTTGAATTTTATTATTCCGGAGATATTCCGAGTGAAGCAGGTTTGTCATCCTCAGCTTCAATTGAGCTTGTAACTGCTTTTGCTCTCAATAATTTGTTTGCTTTTGATTATTCAATTATTGATCTTATTATGCTTTCGCAGAAATGCGAACATGAGTTTATTGGTGTAAAATGCGGGATAATGGATCAGTTTGCAGTTGGTATGGGGAAGAAAGATCATGCTCTATTTCTTAATTGCAAAACCATGAAACATATTCCGGTACGGTTTAAACTTGATGGATACAAACTAATAATTTCCAATACTAATTTAAAACGTGGTTTATCATCTTCAAAATATAACGAAAGAGTTTCTGAATGCAGTCAGGCTGTTGGTGATATCTCTAAAGTGATGGAAATTAATGACCTGAGCGATCTGAGTATTGATTTGTTTAATGAAGTAAAAAATGAAATCAAAGACAATGTTGTCAGGCAGCGAGCTATGCACGTGGTTAATGAAAACAACAGAGTTTTGAAAGCTGTAAAAGCACTTGAACAAAACCATTTGGAAACTTTTGGAAAACTAATGATAGAATCACACAATTCGCTTCGTGATAATTATGAGGTAACCGGATTTGAACTTGATACTCTTGTTGAAGAAGCTTTGAAAGTTAAAGGAGTCATAGGTTCCAGAATGACAGGTGCAGGATTTGGTGGATGTACGGTTAGTATTGTTAAAGAAGAATTTGTTGATGAATTTCAAAATAAAGTAGGAGAGGGGTATTTTAAAAAAACTAAACTCAAGCCTGATTTTTATTTACCGGAAATTGGTGACGGAGTAAGGGAGATTTGATGCCGGAAAACAGAAGTTTGAAGATGTCCAGACGGACTTCCTACGATCGAAATGGCAGGCTTACTCTTGGTCTCTTTCAACAATGCAAATAAAAACCGTCTAGCCTAAGGCTAGACGGGATTTTTATATGCTTAGGTGTTATAGCTCGTTTTCCTCACTTCATAATCGCCAAATTATTTAGTTTTATGTCAGGATATCTTACTTTTATTTATAATATTTTTCCTAAATATACTAATAGCAATTACAAACTGTATAATAGCTAAGCATTCATAAATTATCAATACAGGAAGTCGTCCTTCCGATAACCATAGCTCTTCCCCCATTTTTATATACATATACATAGGGGTAATAATAAATACCAGTAAAGCAAATACAATGTTTATCCAATGCCAAATTGATTTATTAGCATTTTTTTTACGTTCTTTTAGTGATAAAACACCAGCAATAACTGTTAGAATCGCTGGAATTGATCCATGTACTATTGCTCCTGAAGGTAGATAGTCAAATGATACAAAAATAATTTTAACCAATACGTACATTACGCCAATAGCAATATAAATGTAATATGGCGTTTTTTTAAATTGTTTCATAATTAATTCTCCTTTGATTTTAGTAAATTTTATTTAAAAATAATAAATTGTTTTTTAATTGTTTTTGTCATGTTTCTCATAATGAGCTATAACGGTTTGAATATGGGGCGTTTGGCATTTCAACGCTCATCACTTTTAATTTACCGTATATTTTATTTATTGCTATCATCTTCATTTTTAGTACCATCTACCAAATGCCCTATTTTTTTTGTGTGTGCCCAGCATGAGCTTAAGCACACCCATCCGCAAGTATCAGAATAAATTCCAAAAATACAAATATTTATTCAGAAACTTACCGAATGGGTAGCTGTTTTATTTTTTCCAGAGGGTGCGAGTCCCTTAAACGCAGGAATAACACCCTGAAGTTTTAGTAAGTCGCAAGGTGGTTTACCGTAAGGTATGCACTGAAGGTAGCGAGACTA
>DAOVNY010000092.1 GCA_030630005.1 Bacteroidales bacterium
AGCTTGTAATCAAGTAATAAATATTTATAATAGTGAACGTTTTCATTTAGCTTTGCAAATGAGGACACCAAATGAAATACATAAGAATGTTGCATAAAATTTAGTAATAACCTGTAGAATTATTTTAGGACAAGACAATAATTTAAGAAGTAAAAAAATAAAAAATGACAAAAATATTAGGAATTGGTAATGCTCTTGTGGACATTATGACAAAATTGGAAGACGAAAACATTCTGGCGAAATTTGAACTCCCAAAAGGAAGCATGCAACTAGTTGATGAAAAAGCTATTGAAAGAATCACAAAAGGAACTGCACATCTTCAAAAAAGTCAATCTTCGGGAGGTTCTGCTGCAAATACAATTCACGGGCTTGCTAAACTTGGAATCGAAACAGCATTTATCGGAAAGGTAGGGAAAGATGATTTTGGTGACTTTTTCCGTGATGATCTTATAAAAAGTAATATTACTCCCGAACTAAGTTTAAGTGATAATGAGTCGGGTTGCGCCATTGCTTTTATCAGCCCCGATTCTGAAAGAACCTTTGCTACCTTCCTCGGAGCGGCTGTTGAATTAACTGCAGAAGACCTTGAGAAATTCGATTTCAACAAATATGATTATTTTCATATAGAGGGATACCTCGTTCAAAATCACAGCTTATTAAAAAAAGCCGTCCAACTTGCCAAAGAAAACGGACTTATCATTTCCCTTGATCTTGCAAGTTATAATGTTGTTGAAGGTAATCTTGAATTTCTTCACAAAATTGTAAAACAATACGTTGATATTGTTTTTGCTAACGAAGAAGAAGCCAAATCATTCACGGGAAAAGAACCTGAAGAAGCCCTGAATCAATTGTCGGAATTTTGTGATATTGCTGTTGTAAAAATTGGTGAAAAAGGCTCGTTGATAAAAAAAGATAATGAAACATTCAAAGCGGGAGTAATAAATGTTACCCCAATTGACACTACCGGAGCAGGAGATCTTTATGCTTCGGGTTTCCTTTACGGGATGGTTAATAATTTGCCTTTGGATAAATGTGGCGAAATAGGAGCAATTCTTTCAGGTAGAGTAATAGAAAATACAGGTGCAAAATTATTCGATAATCAGTGGGATGAAATTAAAGTATTGATCGAAGAGATTGTAAATGCTTAAGGAGGATTCTAAAAATGCAAATTTCTTCGTTGCTTCAAAATTTTAAAATCCTCATCCGTACGAACTCCGGTTTTAAAATTTCTTGCGCCTCGAACTTTGCATTTTTAGAATCCTCCTTAAATTATTAAATTTATTTGGGGAATAAAGGTATAAAGGTATGACTCGTCCTGAATTTAGTTGACAAATTTATTACTAATTTTTCATTTTTACTAATCATTTTCAAAATGGTACAAAAAAGTTATTCTGAAATATTTTTTTGCCATAAAGCAAAAAAAAATATTTCGGAAATAACTTTTTCCCAAGGATAATTCTACTTTTTCTTAAATTTGACATTTTTCCTCCTTTGTTTTATAGTAGTTTTTCCAGAGTCGTTTAAGAGGCCCTGTTTTCAAATGTGCCTGCTCTGGAGTTAACATCTCAATGCTACTGTGTGGACTTTCACTGTTATAAATATCAATAATACTTCTGACTTGGAACATGGCATCTTTAAGAGATTTTAATTTCATTTCATTTATCCACTCTGTTTTAAGTATTCCGTTAATGCGCTCTGTAACTGCATTTTCCAAAGGATCGCCATTTTCTGTCATACTTATGCTTACACCATGTCTGTTTAGGACTTTAACATATTTACCGCTGCAATATTGAACACCCCTATCTGAATGATGGATAAGATTTGTGACTCCTGCAGGAAGTTGACTCAGTGCCATGTACAAAGCTGCAACAGCATTCTTTGCTTCAAGGTTTTTGGACACGCTCCAGCCAACAATTTTTCTGGAGTAGGCATCTGTTATCAGAAATAGATAAACAAAACCTTCTGTTGTTTCTACATAGGTTATGTCGCTTACCCATAACTGGTGCGCTTCAGTTGGAATAAAATCTTTTATCAGATTTGGATATTTCCTTAACCAGTGACTTGACATTGTTGTGATTGCCCTGTAGCGATTTCTTCTGACAAGCAGATTGTTCTGCCTCAAGAAGTCAAAGAACTTATCCCTGCCAATTTGCAGTTCTTCCGGCAACTGGGGACATATCTTGAAATAAAGTTTTCTTCCTCCCAGTCTGGGCATACGTTTTCTTTCTTTTGCAATCATCTGAAGCAGCACCTCCGACTGAAATGCTTCATCTGTATTAGAATGCTTTTTCTTATAATAGGCCTGTCGTTGCTTACCAAACAGCCCACACAACGTTTCCATATTCCGACCTGTTGACTTTGTTGTGTGCATACTTTCTACTGTTTGATGCCAGACTTTTTTCTGATAGAAATTTTGAACCGATTCTCTGCAATGTCGATCATTGTGCTCAGTGCTTCTGTCCTCAATTTCTCGTAGGCAAGTTCTGATTCCAATTTCTTAATCATGGATTCCTGTTCAAGTTCTGACTTGCTTTTTCTAACTTCTTTTGACATAATTTCCTGTTTCTTGATAAAATCATCATCCGGTTTTGGAATGTCAAATTTACGAATCCATCTGTATAGAGTTGAGTTACCCTTAAACCCGTACTTGTGTTTAAGTTCTTCCTGACTAATCGATGTGCTGAAATATTCTTTTACAACCTGTAATTTCAACTCATCCTGAAATTTGTTTACTTTTTGTGTCAACCTATTTCAGGACAAGACAGTATATTTCCTTATTTCCCCTATTTTTCACAAATATTCAATTTTCTATTTTGATTTTAATCAAAGTTTTATACTTTTGCACTCATTTTCGGGTAAATAGGTAATTTATAAAAAAATAAAACACAAAAAATGAAGGTATATCAAACTAAAGACATTAAAAATATTGCGCTTATCGGAAGCTCAAAATCAGGAAAAACAACTCTTACTGAATGCATGCTTTTTGAAGGCGGCATAATAAATAGAAGAGGTTCGGTTGATGATAAAAATACTGTTTCTGATAACAAAAAAATAGAGCTTGAACGTCAGAATTCAATTTATTCAAGTGTTTTATACACTGAATATAAAAATAAAAAAATTAACATAATTGACACCCCCGGTTTTGATGATTTTATTGGAGAGGTTGTTTCTTCTTTAAAAGTGGCAGACACAGCAGTAATGGTGGTAAATTCTCAAAATGGTGTTGAGGTTGGAACAGAAATTACATGGAGACACGCAAAAAGCAATGAAATCCCGGTAATATTTGCTGCCAATCATTTAGAGCACGAGAACTCAAATTTCGATGAAACTGTTTCTCAGTTAAAACAACACTTTGGCGGTAGTGTTACTGTCTTCCAATATCCGGTTAATTCAGGATTAGGATTTAATTCCTTTATTGATCTTGTACAAATGAAAATGTACAAATATCCCGAAGACGGAGGAAAACCTGAAATTTCAGATATCCCCGACGATCAGAAAACAAAAGCCGAAGAGATGCAGTCAACTATGATAGAAGATCTTGCAGCTAACGATGAGGAACTTATGGAGTTATTCTTCGAAAATGGCACTCTTACAGAAAACGAAATCCAAAAAGGATTAAAAATCGGAATAAAAACAAGAGGTATTTTCCCTGTTCTTTGCATCAATGCAAAACATAATATGGGCGTTGGACGTCTTCTGGAATTCATTGGTAATAATGCTCCGGCTCCCGATGAAGTTCCTGCAATTAAAACTACAAAAGGTAAAGAACTAAGCTGCAAAACAGATGAACCGGCATCAGCATTTGTATTTAAAACTTCAATAGAATCACATCTTGGTGAAGTTTCATTCTTTAAAATATATGCAGGAGAAATTACTGAAGGTAATGACATGATGAATGCCAATACCAGCACAAAAGAAAGAATTTCACAAATATTTGCTTTTGCAGGAAAGAATCGTGAAAAAATTGAAAAATTGGTAGCAGGTGATATTGGGGCAACCATCAAACTAAAAAATACACATACCAACAATACGCTTAATGCAACAAATAATTCTGATCAAATAATTGAACCAATTGTATTTCCAGCTCCAAAGTTTCGTATTGCCATGAAGGCAAAAAATTCATCTGATGATGAAAAACTTGGTCTTGTACTCAATGAACTTAAAAAAATGGATCCGACTATACATTCAGGATTTTCAAAAGAACTAAAACAACTTATTGTTGAGGGTAATGGTGAATTACATTTGAACATTGCAAAATGGCATATCGAAACTCTGGAAAATGTTCCTGTTGAACTTATTACTCCTAAGATCCAATATCGTGAAACAATTACAAAAACTTCTCAGTCAAGTTATCAGCATAAGAAACAATCGGGTGGTGCAGGACAATTCGGTGAGATATATATGGTTATCGAACCTTATGAAAAAGATATGCCGACACCTAAAATTTACAATATTAAACAAACTATAAGAAAAACATCTGTTCAACCACTTAACATTGTAAAAAGTCCGTCTGAAGTAAAAGTAAATGTTAGAGGTGTAAACGAAATTGACCTTGAATGGGGCGGTAAACTTATTTTTTACAATTGTATAGTTGGTGGTGCTATTGATACACGATATTTACCTGCTGTACTTAAAGGAATTATGGAAAGAATGGAAGATGGTCCACTTACCGGTTCTTATGCACGAGACATTAGAGTTTGTGTTTATGATGGTAAAATGCACCAAGTAGATTCAAATGAGATTTCTTTTAAATTAGCCGGAAAACACGCTTTCAGTCTTGCTTTTAAAGAAGCTGCTCCAAAAATTCTCGAACCTGTTTACGATCTCGAAGTTATTGTACCCGAAGATAAAATGGGTGGTGTTATGACCGACTTACAGGGACGTCGTGCTATTATTATGGGAATGGAAGGCGGAACTATTAAAGCAAAAATTCCTCTTGCAGAGATCAGCAGATACTCAACGGCTTTAAGTTCATTAACAAGCGGAAGAGCAACTTACAGTATTAAATTTGCTGAGTATGCACCGGTTCCAAATGATATTCAGGAAAAACTTCTGAAAGAATACGAAGAGTCTCAAAAAGAAGACGAATAGTCTTATAATTTAGGAAATTTCCAATAAATTTTTTCGGGATTTTGTTTTCTGAATTCCGAAACATCTTTAATCATTTTCTGAAGTTTTTCGATGTCAATCGGTTTATTTATAAACCCGAATGTTTCGTATTCTATTGCCTTATCTTTAAATTTAGGATATCCGGTAACCATTATTATATCAAATGTTCTTCTGGGAAATCTTTCTATCAGATCAAAACCGTCTCCACGCGGCATATCAATATCCAGTAAAACCAAATCCGGTTTTTTTTCGTATATCACCTCAAAACCGTTATCTATAATATTTGCTTCTCCCACAACTGTAGCTTCTTTGCAAAATTCATTAATTATTCTTTTCAGGTTATCAACCGCATCTTGTTCGTCATCAATAATTACAATTTTTAATTTCATAGTAATAATTTTAGTTTTTCAAAAGTAATTTTAGATAAATTGTAACTACTCAGCCACTATATTAACTTTAATAGCCACAGATTCACAGATTTCAAACTACCAAAGGTAGTTTTCTTTGTGAAAATTTATAAAAATTAATTAATTTTAATCTGTGAATCTGTGGCAAGTAGTTATTTTTTAACATTTTATATTGGTTGAGTAGTTACGATAAATTAATTATTGTGGTTTTTTATTGTTTTATATGGTAAAATAATTATAACTTTTGTACCTGTGCTATTTCCGTTTTCATCAGTCAGATCATCAATATTCAAGCTGGCTCTTCTGTTTTCAAGCCTGCTTATAAGTTTAAGTCTTTTTTTAATATTTGTAATTCCGGTGGATTTATGATCCTTACCAAATTTTCTTCTAAATTCTTCTGCTTTTGCTCTTCCAATTCCATTATCTTGTATTTCACAAAGAATAGTTTTCTTAATTAATTTAATGCTAACAGTTAAACTACATTTATCTTCTTTGTGTGAAAAGCCATGCCAAATTGAATTTTCGAGCAATGGTTGTAAAATAAAAATCGGGATACAAACAATTTCCGTATCGATTTTTTCATCAACAATAAACTCATAATTAAATTTATCTTTTAATCTCAGACGTTCAAAATCAAGATATAATTCTAAAAGGTCAATTTCTTTTTTCAGTGTAATATCATTCTTTTTTGATGCTTCTAAAGTTCTTCTCATCAGGTCAGAAAATTTAGATAGATATTTACTTGACAGTATCTTGTCATTAGCCATAATGAAGTTCTGAATAGAATTAAGAGTATTTGAAACAAAATGAGGATCCATTTGATTGCTTAATGCAAGCTGCTGATATGATAAGTTCTTTTTTAGTAAGCTGTCACGTTTTCCTTTTGTCTTCATTTTATAAAAAGTAATTGCCCAAATAGTCATTCCAAGAATACTTATTATAAGTATATAAAACCACCATTTTTCCCAAAAAGGCTGTCTGATATCAATTTTAAGTGTGGCAGGTATTAAGCTCCAATCTCCACTAATACTTTTTGCAATTACTGTAAAAGTATAGCTTCCTGCCGGCAAATATGGATACTGTGCCTGGGTTTTCTTATTTGTTACCCAATCTTCATCAATACCGGTAAGCTTATGCTTATAAAGAAATTCCCCTTTATATTTATAAGAAATTCCAAAATAATCAATTGTTATTGAATTTTTATTATATGGTAAATTGTAGCTGTCCCTGATAAGAGTGTCTTTACCTTTAATCGAAACATTTGTAATATAAATAATGGGGCATATATTTTGATCAGGAAGTTTTGTGTTTTCAAAAACCGTTAAACCCGATTTTGTTGCCACATATACCATCGAATCAGTTACCTGAATATCTCTTACTTCATTTGATGCTAAGCCGTTTTGAACAGTAATAGTTTTTATATCAAATTTTAAAGGATCATTATTTTTTAAAATGATTTTGTTTAATCCAAGATTGGTTCCTGCCCAAATAACATTATCTTTTGAATAAATTGAAGTTACCGAATTACTTGTCAAACCATTGTCTTTTGTTATCTGAAATACTGTATCCTCACTATAAACCAATATTCCGGCACCTTTGGTAGCTAACCAGAATTTTTTATTGTAATCACAAAATATAATATCGAGTATTCTGTTTTTCAACAATTCATTTTTTTCACCATAATAAATAAAATCTCCTTTTATTTTTTTTTCATCTTTAAGAACAAACTTATATAAACCGTGCAAAGTACCCAGCAAAACATCGCCGTTTGTTAATTCATATATTGCCTCTGTTCTGATAGTATAATTATGACTTGTATTCCCATTGAAGATTACATTTTTATCAATTAATTTATACAGAGTTCTTGCACCTCCTATCCAAATACCTTTTTTTTTACTTTTTTTAAATTCTTTTGTACTAAAGGAAATATTAATTGTTTTAATATCAAAATGTCCGGTTTTTGAAAATAATTTTTTTTGCTTATAAATATTGGGAATAAAATATATAAACCCGTCAGTACCTATCCATAAATTATCATTATCAATACATAATTCTTTAATAACAATATTTGGATCAGGAGAAACAGGAATTTTAATTATTGAATCGGAACTGATAAGATTAACATAATTATCATTTGTTCCAACCCAGATATCATTATCTTTGTCAATAACAACACATTCGGTATTATTATTTGCTAAGCCGCTTGCTTTATTATAGGTTTTATAAAAAGAAGAACTCAGGTAAAACACACCATCATCAAGAGTAGCAAACCAATATCCACCTTCATTATCCAAAAAAACACAAGCTATTGGATGATTTTTAAAATAATGTGCATAATGCGGCTTTGAAATATCTCCGTTTTTATAAAAACAGACTCCACAATTTCTTAATCCTACACATAATTTTTTTTGTTTATCAATCTTAAGAGAAATAACTCTGTCTTTTATTTCCCTTTTATTTATTAGAGTTGAATCTTTAAATTCATAAATATAATGCCCATGAGCATAAATATAATTTCCATTATCTTTTTGTATTAAATAAGGTCTTGCTCCTCGTTCACGAACGATAATATCATTATCTAATTTCAACAGTTTATCATCCTTTAATATCCCTAAAAAAGTAATATCCGAATTTTTTAATTTCTTTGTTTTATTTTCATAAAAAACTAATATATATGATTTTTCATTTTTATTATCTACTATCAAATGTGCAGTGTTAAATTTATTTTCGGAATATTTATTAATGATCTTTCCGTCAGGAAAAGCTTCAAATATACCCTGATTATACAAGCCCATTGTAATTTTATCCGTAGTGTCAACAAAAAAAGCACCATTAATAACCAAAGGACTTTCTATAAATTGTGCTACTAATTTATCATTATATGGATATTGTACTATCGTATCATTATAATAATATGATAGTTCCCCCGAAAAAGAAGAAAACCATATTCTGCCTTTGTAGTCTTCAAACATTTCAAAAATTGTATTCGAAGGCAAGCCTTTCTGAATATCAAAATTCTCAAAATGGTATCCATCAAAACGACTTACACCCATATCAGTGGCAAACCAAATATATCCTTTTTTATCCTGAATAATGTAATACACTTCCGAACTGGGAAGCCCGTCATCAGTTGTATAATGGCGAAACACCGGAGATTGAGCCGGCAAATTAATGAAAAAAAAATACAAAAATCAATGTTATGTAAAACTTAGATTTCATTGTGTGGCATTAAAGAATAATAGCAAATGTAAGCAATTTGTAACTAATCAGTCAACGAACAAGCGAACATGTAAAATTCAAAAAATAACTGTAATATTGGCAAACCAAGGAAGTAAGCCGATAAAGCACTAGTGCTTTAACTTGCAAGTTTCTGCCT
>DAOVNY010000139.1 GCA_030630005.1 Bacteroidales bacterium
CATTTTATTATAAATATCCGGTAGCTTATCAATTAACAAATCATCAATGTCTTTTCTGCTCAGAGAGCCATGCTCCTTCACTGCTTTAAGGAAAAAATCAAGATAATATATTTTACTAAATCCTTTATTTTTAGAATAAGTAGCTTTTTGTCCGGTAATTTTAGCCACATAAGCTGACACAAAATAATTTGGCTTTCTTCCTTCAATCAGATTTTGTTTCCGTAAAAGTTTAGCAGCATCTTTTGTAATGGGAAGTTTCTTTTGCACCCTGTCTAAAAGAATTACTGTATTTAAATCAAGTTCGCTATTTTCCATTAACAATTTTGAGTAGTTCACATCAATTTCCTGACCGAAAATTTCCAGTATCACTTTTTCAGGATTGGAGTTTGAATAATCGGGTAGTGGAAAATATCTTTTCTTTTGTTCAAGTAACATGGTATGGATTCCATATCCCATTGTATCAATCATTCCAAGACTGACCATTGCTTTTGCCAGCAATGGATTTCGATATTTATCAGGGGTTTTGTCTCCAAAAAAATAATCTTCAGGAGTTCCTGAGTAAAATCCTCCGGCATTTTGAAAAATAAGCTTACCGGATTTCTCAGTAACAATAATCCGGGCGTTCCTTAAATAATCTTGATGTGCAATGGCATTATGCAAAGCCTCTAATATTACTCTTGGCTCATATTTATTCACGGAGACGGATAACAATTGATTGTCAGGAAAAAACTTGTACTGATAATTCCTTATCCGTTGCAGGACTTTAGTTGTATTAAGAAAAAATGGTAAACTAAAATGTTCATAGGCTTTTTGGTCGGTATCCAGTTTCCATGTTATTTCTGATGCAGAAGGCAAAAGGTAATGTGATGATTCTGATTTTCCAAGAAGAATCAGGGCTGTGCGTGTTATTTTTCCATTAATGGTAACTTTTGCTTTATCAAGAAAAGTTTGTTCATTCCAATTATCAATTTTAGAATAAAAACTCTCGTTTATACTTTTATCCTTGAATTTTGTCCGGGCAAGTTTCAATGCTTCTTCGTCTAAATCACAAATATCAGCATCTTCAATAATTTTTGCACTCCAGTCTTCTTGAGAGTTATATATTTGCCTGACATAATCAGGATAGTTTTTTAGGTTTGTCTTTTGGCTGTTGATGCGTATGTAAGGTTTATTCCGAAAATTCACAGGTTCGGCTTTGGTAGCAGGAATACGAAAAATAACAACCGGTTTGTTTTGGTAAGAAAACTCAAAAATCTCAAAGCTAATTTTAGGATTAAGTAAAGTTCTGAGCCATAATTCAAAATCCTGATTACCGATTTTTAATTGTCGGGGTTTGAAATTTGTTCCTACAACCTTATGGGTTTTGTCTTTAACTTCTAATACAAGATATCCATAATCTTTATTAAATACACAAGCACTATTTGATAATGCTGAAATATATTCACCAATACCTTCCGGTGTAATGCTGGCTCTTGTTTTTGCAACATTGGTTTTGAATTCTAACCAATTTTGTTCTTCGGAATTACCGAGCAGAGTTTCCAATAATAAAATAAGTTCATCATTATTCATTCATCAAGGATTTTGATTTTAGAAATGCCACAGTTATTTATCTACAACTTTTCATTAAACATTCTTTTCAAAAATACAGTTTTTTTTGTAATCCAAAAAAATAAAAAATATCATAATCATCATTTTTCCTATTTTTGTAAAAAATCAAGACATTGAATACCGAATTATTTATAGCAAGGCGTATTTTATCCAAAAACAAGGAAAACTTTTCGCGTCCTATTGTTAAAATTGCAATTACAAGTATTGCTTTGGGTTTGGCTGTTATGATAATTGCTGTGGCTATTGTTACCGGATTTCAATCTGAGATAAAGGAAAAAGTCATTGGTTTCGGGTCGCACATTCAAATCAGTAACTTTGATTATAATAAATCTTTTGAAGATTCACCAATCAGTAAAAATCAATCTTTTTACCCGTTTATTGATACAATTGAGGGTATTAAGCATATTCAGGTGTTTGCAAATAAAGCCGGTATTATCAAGACAAAAGACCAGATACAAGGAGTGGTTTTAAAAGGTATTGGTGCTGATTATGATTGGTCGTTTTTTGAAGATAAAATTGTTGAAGGTGAAAATTTTATTGTAAATGATTCGGTGAAAACCGATGATGTAATTATATCAAGATCATTATCCAAATTATTAAAACTAAAAACCGGAGATGGTTTAAGGATGTATTTTGTTTCGGGAAGTGGTTCTCAACCCAGAGGGAGAAAATTTAACATAAAAGGAATTTACGAAACCGAACTCGAGGAATTTGATATATTATATGTTATCTGTGATATTAAACATATTCAAAAACTCAATCGTTGGACTGATGACCAGATAGGTGGTTTTGAAATTTTGATTGATGATTTTGATGAACTCGAAAAATTTGCTAATATTATTTATCGCGAAATTGGATACGATCTGGATGCAAAAACAATAAAAGAAACAAATCCGCAAATATTCGAATGGCTTGGTTTACAGGATATGAATGTGGTGGTTATTTTAGTTTTGATGGTGCTTGTAGCCGGAATCACAATGATATCAACACTTTTGATACTTATTTTGGAAAGAACAAATATGATTGGAATATTAAAAGCACTTGGGTCAAAAGATATAAGCATAAGAAAAATATTTCTTTATAATGCATCGTACATAATAGGGAAGGGGCTATTGTGGGGAAATATTATCGGAATAGGTTTATGTTTGTTGCAGGATTATTTTCAACTGATAACTTTAAATCAGGAATCGTATTATGTTTCTTATGTTCCGGTAAATTTAGGTTTGCAGAGTATGCTTATTTTAAATGCCGGAACATTTCTTGTCTGTTTGATTATGCTGCTGATACCATCTTTGATCATAACCCGTATCAGTCCTGTGAAGGCGATCAGGTTTAGTTAGAATCGGTCTATAAAATTCGAAAGTTAAAATAAATTTCTTATTCTGATTTTAATCGTTTTAAAATTGACAGGAATTTATCATAATCAATCAATTCAACATCAAAAAGACTGTCTTTTTGATCTAACAGAACGTCTTTAATTACATTAAACATAATATTTTGATATAATTCTAAATCAGCTTGATTTACAGAAGCAGGATTTTCATCATAAGCCAGCTCAACTTTCCATAATTTATCCATTAGTTCATTTCCAATAAGTAAATGCTTACGATAAACAATATGAATTGCTTTTTCTTGTGGAGGATATCCAATAAAATAATGATATTCCCTTTTTGGCGCTTCAATTTTCGGGTCAATAAAATACTGATTTTTTTCAAGATCATTTCTTCTGTTGCACCCAAGAACAAAAGAAATTACATCACTTATTGTATGATCCCTGCTACTGATAAATATGAAGTCGCCTTTCTCAAGAGTTTCTTCAGGTTTTTTAAATGAATTTATTGCTATTTCAGAAATTTTATATCCTCCTGCACCACACAAACAAACATGTCCGAGATAATTGCACACATCATTAAATTTTACTTCCGTAGTTTCTTGATTTTGCTTATAGCTTCCAGCAATTATTCCATGGTCATAATGAAAAATAATGGGTTGAATATCATAAATAAAATCATATTTTTCGTTCCATGGACATGTCTTTTTTGTCTCTTGACATCCATAAAATGTAACTAACATTAAAATTAGAAATAATCCCCAAGTACTGGCAGTTAAAAGTTTAAACTTAATAATTTTTGGTTGATAATGTTTTTTTTTAATCTTCATTTTGTTTTTTAATATTGATTAAAGTAAGTTTGTGTAAAACCCCGTTTTTGTTTACAAAAGTAGATTCTATTTTCTAATAGTGAATTATTCGTCAAATCTCGGATTTACAATATTGTTATAAATTGAACCGATTGTATAGGAAAATCCAAAGTTAGCCCAAAAAGAATAATTGGATTGAAGTTCGTGTTGTCGCAGCAAAATATCTTCAGTTGATAATTCGGATTTACTTAATTGAATTTGATCTCTTGGGAATGAAACACCTCCGTAAAGTCTTAAAGAAAGTCCTTTAAATAATCTTACTCTTCCTCCGACAAAAGCACCGGTATTTGATAATTTCCAATCTTTTAGGTAATTTGATCTCCACAAGGCAGCATTAATAGAACCCCAATTTATAATGTATTTGAAATGTGCTTGTAAACTATGTCTGAAAAGCCCTTCGTGCAATTTATTGTAAATTGTAGTATCAATATAGTCGTTGTGTAAATACCCGATAGTGTATAAAAACCTTAATTGTTTTCGTGATGCTTCGCTATATTTAAAAACATTGTATTCGAGACCGGGTAAAAATCTTAACTGTAATTGCAGATTACTGTAAGTTGCCATTTTTGCAACAAAATATCCTCCAATTGCCCAATGATCTCCAATACTGTACGAAAAAGTTGTATAATTTCCATATCCTCTCGAAATACTCTTAAATGTTTTTTGTTCACCATCTTCTTCATATTCGAATTTACTTTCATTATAACTGAAATGAAATCTTGAAATAAATTTTATTTTTTTCGTTATTTTTGATGCAGATAACGAACTCCAGAAATTTGAGTTTGAATAATTTTCATCACCATTCAAATATCCCGAAATATCAGTACTAAAAACCCAATGTTTCCAAGGGTCTTCTTCATCTTTTACTTCTTCACTTTTTTCTATGCTAAGGTTCAATTTATCAGCAAAGGGAGTTTTTAAAATATATGGAACCAAACCTAATTGTATATGTTTTAATTGTGATTTTCTTTCTTCATCATCCGAATAATCAGCAGGTAAGCTAAAAACTATTGTATCATTTTTTGCTTCATATTTATTTTGTCCTATAAAAAATAAGCTGTATTCAATACCACCGCCACCGGTTCTCATTTCTGAAATAATAATATGCACATCGGCTACTTTTCTGTCTCTTACATAATTAACTATTGTAAAATTTTCTTTGAAATGACTAAGGTCGCACCATTCACAATCAATGTAAATGTTTAAAGCATCGTTTCGTGAAATTTCAGTTTCTTGTGCGGATATAGCAGATATTATAAAAAAGATAATAAAAACTAAAGTGCTTATTTTTTTCATATAAATTATTTTTAATCTGTGAATCTGTGGCAAGTATTTATTTTTTAAAATTTTATATGCAATCCACATTCTTTTTTCCCTTGATTTTCCCACCACCAGCGACCGGCACGGCTGTCTTCTCCGGGTTTAACAGCTCTTGTACAAGGCATGCAACCTATACTGTTAAAACCTTTATCATGCAATAGATTGTAAGGAATATCTTTTTCTTTAATGTAACCCCAAACATCTTTTTCACTCCAGTTGATCAGTGGGTTTATTTTTATGAGATTATTAATATCATCATACTCAAAAAGTTTATTATCGATCCTTGTATTTGATTGTTCACTTCGCAATCCTGTTATCCAAAACTTTTTTCCCTGAATAGCTTTTTTTAATGGTGCTATTTTACGGACATGACAACAGATTTTTCTATTTTCAATACTTTTGTAAAAAAGATTTGCTCCATAATTATTCACCATTTCTTCAACTTTTTCGTTATCAGGGAAGATAATTTTAATATTGATTTTATATCTGCTTCGGGTTCGGTCATAAAGATCATAAGTTTCCTGAAATAATCTTCCTGTATCAAGAGTGAATATTTCTATAGTTTTATCAATAGAAGCAATCATTTCGGTAATAACCTGATCTTCGGCACCAAAGCTGCTTGCAAAACAAATTTCGTTTTTGAATTTATTAATAACATACTTCAAAATTTCATTTGCAGGACTGTCTTTGAATTGTTCGTTCAGTTTTTTTATAAATGCAGGATTTTTCATTATAGGTAAAAATTAATAGTCATTAAAATAATATTACAAATATAAATTTAAAATTGTAATTTTGAGTTTTAAAGAAATATTTGTGAGAAGAAAGTTTGGAATTTATGATTTTAGATTTTTAAATTGGACATAAGATAGAATGATTTTATATTGAAATTTGCTCGGAGTGGACTCAACAATGAAACAATAAAACCATGAAGTCACTCCGAAAAGCAATTTATTATGGACTAAAGTCCATTTTCTTCTGTGTAATTTTTTTTACCCCTGCCATAAATGGCAGGGTAATTCATTGAATTGCAATAACTTTTGAATTGCCACGTCCTTTAGAGACTGTGTGAAAACGAAATTCAAATTATTAAGCGTTCTTTGACTTCATAGCAATATTGCAACATAATTGTTAATAAATAGTGTAAAAGTAATAGACAAAAACACCTGTCAAAATGCTTATAAATTAC
>DAOVNY010000004.1 GCA_030630005.1 Bacteroidales bacterium
AAGAAAATTCCTCCGTAAACACTTCCATCACCGGTCAGGAAATAAACATAATCGGGATTTGCCGGTGTAACACCGATAACCCCTCTTGATACGTTAGGAATGCCTGATGTAATCATTGTCCATGTTTCACCGGTATCTGTTGAACGATAGAATTTTCCGTTCATAGATGCGAAAACAATTTCAGGATTATCGGTTTTAAATACGATTTCCTTGAAGTTGCCTCCATAGGTTTTGGATTCCCAGTTGGCACCGGCATCATAAGATTTGTAAACACCTCCGCTTGTTGCTGCCAATATTATATCGGTATTTGTAGGATGCTGAATAAGTCTGCCAACAATTTTATTATCCATCCCTGTGTTTGACATTTCCCATGTTTGTCCACCGTCATAACTTTTCAAAACACCAAATCCAACGGCATCTCCGGCATCTCTGTCGCCGGTACCGATATAAATTATATCAGGATTATTGTAATCAACAATAATTGAAGAGACTCCAAGAGTTGGCAAATCATCGGTATGGCTTATCCATGTATCACCTGCATCAGTGGTTTTCCATAATCCACCTGAAGGAGCACCAATATATATAATATTTTCGTCGGTAGGATGAAAAGCAATACTGTTTATTCTTCCTAAACCTTGATAACCTCTGTCGGCAAGCGGAATGGTGAAAGGACCTGTATTTGTCCAGTTTCCTGTGAATGACTTTGATTCGGGATGTTTTTCGAGATAACTAAAATATTCATTCCAATCATGGTTAGCAGGTAAACGATCACCATTAGGTAAAATCCTGAACTGCATCATATATTCCCAACGTTTAAACGGCTTCCATCCGCAACCTTTGGTAATTTTCCTGTCTTTCCAGTATTTATTGAAAGCACTAACAGTTTGATAAAAGTTTGCATTTTGATCTTGCATCATCTCAATCCAATATGGATAATCAGCAGTATCCGGTGGATTTACTGAATTAGTATTTTGTGAAAACCCAAAAAGAAAGAAAAATGATAATAATGAAATAAGTAAAATTTTAATCTTTTTCATGACATTTTAAGTTTAATTATTTTTTGGATAAAAATTTCTATGTAAAAGTATAAAATTTAGCCGTCTTCATGTTTTATTAAAGATGATTTAATAAATTTTATTATTTTTGCACGACAATTTAGAAATTAATATTTCAGGTATTTATGCTAACCAAGCAACATACGTTAAAGAGGAAAATAAGTGTATCCGGCACAGGACTACATACGGGAGAAAAGGTTAATATTACTTTTAAACCGGCACATGAAAATCACGGTATAAAATTTAAGCGAATTGATATAGAAAATCAACCTGTAATAGATGCAGATGTTGATAATGTGGTTGATACTTCCCGTGGAACTACTCTCGAACAAAATGGAGCCAGTATTTATACAACTGAACATGTATTGGCTGCAATAATCGGTTCCGGTATTGATAATATTTTAATTGAGCTCGATCAACTTGAAATACCTATTATGGATGGCAGTTCAAAATATTTTGTTGAAGCTTTCGAAAAAGCAGGTGTTGTTGAGCAAAATGCCAACAGGGAATATATTGAAATAACCTCTAACATTGAATATATCAATCCTGGAAATAAAGTCAAAATAACTGCATCTCCATCTGATGATTATAAGATAAATGTTGATATTGATTTTGAGACAAAAGTTTTGAATACACAAAGTGCTAAACTCAATAATATCAATAATTTTAATGAAGAGATATCAAAATGTAGAACATTTGTTTTTCTTCATGAACTGGAATTTCTTCTTAAAAATGATCTTATTAAAGGTGGTGATCTTAGCAATGCAATAGTATTTGTAAATAAAAAGGTTTCGCAGAAAGAACTTGATCATTTAGCAACTTTGTTTAACAAGCCAAAAATAAAAGTATTAAAAGAAGGGATACTTAATAATCTGGAATTACAGTATACTAATGAACCTGCACGTCACAAACTTCTTGATGTAGTTGGTGATCTGGCATTACTTGGAAAACCAATTAAAGGAACAATTACTGCCAAACGTCCGGGACATACGTCTAATATTCAATTTGCAAAACTTATTAAACAACAATATTTAAAAAATAAATCAAAAATGAATGAAGTGCTAAACTTTGATCTGAATAAGAAGCCGGTTTTTGATATTAATCAGATCAAAAAAATACTCCCTCACCGGCCTCCGTTTTTATTTGTCGATAAAATATTAGAATTATCTGATACACATGTTGTAGGATTGAAAAATGTTACAATGAATGAGAATTTCTTTGTTGGACATTTTCCCAATGAACCTATTTTCCCTGGTGTAATACAGGTAGAGGCAATGGCTCAAACAGGAGGGATTCTTGTTTTAAATTCAGTTCCCGATCCTGAAAATTACCTTACCTATTTCATGAAAATTGACAATGTAAAATTCCGAAAACCTGTTGTTCCAGGCGATACTATCGTATTTGTACTTGAGTTGATTTCACCTATAAGAAGAGGTTTGGCAAATATGAAAGGTAAAGCTTATGTTGGAGGAAAAGTTGTTATGGAAGCAGTTATGCTGGCTCAAATAACAAAAGTAAAATAATCGGATAATGTAAAAATTAAAGACATGAATCAACCATTGGCATATGTTCACCCGCAGGCAAAAATAGCAAGCAATGTTGTTATTGAACCTTTCGTGAATATTGAAAAAAATGTTATTATTGAGGAAGGAACATGGATAGGATCAAATGTTACGATCATGGAAGGTGCACGGATTGGTAAGAATTGTAAAATATTCCCCGGTGCTGTTATCTCTGCAATTCCACAGGATCTGAAATATGATGGAGAGGAAACTATTGTTAAAGTAGGAAATAATACAACTATTCGCGAATTTGTTACAATTAACAGAGGAACAAAAGCTAATTACGAAACTGTTGTTGGAAATAATTGTCTTTTAATGGCTTATGTTCACATTGCTCATGATTGTATTATTGGTGATAATGTAATTCTGGCAAATGCAGCAACTCTTGCCGGGCACATAATTATTGAAGATTGGGCGATTGTTGGTGGTTTGGTTGCTGTTCACCAGTTTGTAAATATTGGAAAACACGCAATGGTTTCCGGTGGGGCTTTAGTAAGAAAAGATGTTCCTCCATATTCCAAGGGAGCAAGAGAACCTATGTCGTATGTCGGGGTTAATTCAATAGGCTTGCGTAGAAGAGGGTTTTCTAATGACCAGATAAACTCAATTCAAGAGATATTCCGAATAATTTATTTAAGAGGATATAACGTGTCTCAGGCTGTTTCGATTATTGAAGCAGATGTTCCGGTTACACCCGAGCGAGACGAAATACTTTCATTTATTGCAAAATCAAAACGTGGTTTAATGAAAGGATATTCAAAATATCAAAAATCAGAATAAAAATTATTATAATATGGCTAATACATCGGATATCAGAAACGGACTTTGTATAAAATTTAATAGTGAATTATGGTCTATTGTTGAATTTTTGCATGTTAAACCGGGAAAAGGTGGTGCATTTGTTAGAACAAAACTAAAAAATCTAAAAACAGGAAAAGTGCTGGCACATACATTTCCTGCAAGTGCAAAAATAGATGACCAGAGAGTTGAGCGTCGGAAATATCAATTTCTTTACAAACAAGAATCCTTATTTCATTTTATGAATTCCGAGACTTTTGAACAAACATTTATTGATGAAGCTTTGTTAGATGCTCCAGGTTTGTTAAAAGAAGGACTTGAAGTTGAAATACTTTTCCATGTTGAAACCGAGACACCTCTTTCGTGTGATATGCCGGCTTACGTTGTGCTTGAAATTACATATACCGAGCCTGGAGAAAAAGGAAATACAGCTACCAATGCTTTAAAAAATGCAACTGTTGAAACCGGTACTATTGTAAAAGTTCCACTTTTTATCAATATTGGTGATAAAATAAAAGTTGATACTCGCTCAGGTCAATATTCGGAGAGAGTGAAATAGATGAACTGATAAATTTTTTATACCGGAAATGAAATTAAATTCAAATCTTAAAGTAAGTGAAGTTGCTCAACTTCTTAATGCAGAATATATCGGAAACTCTGATCATCTGATTAGTGGTATTAATGAAATTCACATGGTAGAGGTTGGTGATATTACTTTTGTCGATCATTCGAAATATTACAATAAAGCATTAAATTCTAAGGCTACTACTATTATCATCAACAAAAAAGTTGATTGTCCTGAGGGGAAAGCATTAATAATTTCTAAAGATCCTTTTAGTGATTATGTGAGTTTAGTAAAAAAATTCAGACCATTTGAATCTTGTTCAGACTTAATCAGCAAAACTGCCGAAATAGGCAAGGGAACAATTTTACAACCCGGAGTTTTTATTGGTAATAATGTTAAAATTGGTAAAAATTGTATAATCCATTCAAATGTGAGTATTTATGATTTTTGCGAAATAGAAGATAATGTAATTATCCATGCTAATTCTGTAATTGGTGCTGATGCATTTTATTTTCAGAGACGTAAGCAAGGGTATAAAAAATTTGAATCCTGTGGCAGAGTATTATTGAAAAACAATGTTGAGGTGGGTGCTCTTTGCTCAATTGATAAAGGAGTTTCGGGGGATACAATTATTGATGAAGGTACTAAATTAGACAACCATTGTCAGATAGGTCATGATACATATATCGGAAAAAATTGCCTGATTGGTTCTCATGCTGCGATTGCCGGTGTTACAAAAATTGAGGATGATGTAATACTGTGGGGACGGGTTGCTGTAGATAAAGATTTGGTTATTGGGAAAGGTGCAGTAGTTTTAGGTACTTCGGGTGTAGATAAAAATATCGAAGGGGGCAAAACATACTTTGGTGTCCCAGCCGAAGAAGCAAGAAAAAAATGGAAAGAATTGGCTGCGCTCCGGCAGCTTCCCGGTATTCTGAAAAAAAATAAATTCTGAGATCAGATTTTATTACCCGGAGTATCAACTTCGGGTTTTTTGTTTAAATAATAAATATCAAGAGTAACAATTATTGCAATAAACCCCCAAAAAGGCACCGAAGCTTTATCTGTATCAAGAAAATTATTTAATAATCCATGAACAAAGTATGTTATTAAACCCAATACAGTTGCCAAACTAATGAGTTTGATTTCTTTATTTTCTGATTTTCGGTAAACTCTTAGTCCTGTTCTTATAGAAAATATCACTAATAAAATAACTAATAGAGAACCCACAACTCCCATTTCGGCAAGAGGACCAATATATTCACTGTGTGCATTACCCTTATCTCCTGCATTAGTACTTATTATAGTTTTTTCTTTTGAGCTCTGAAACGAGGCATAGAAAAACTGATAAGTACCGGGACCCCAGCCCCAAAATGGTTTTTCATTAAACATTCTTATTGCAGATTGCCACCTGTTTATCCTTTCCAGATTTGAAGCATCGGACGAAATATTGGAGATTGATTGAATATGTTCGATGAAATTTGCTGATGAGTCTTGTTTATTTCTTTCTAATGAATCGATGATCTGGTTTTGAAAGCTCAGAAATAATCCGATTACTAAAGCAATGGAAAGTAATATCCATCTGAATTTGATTTTGAGAATAATAATAAGAAATACTGCAAATGAAACCACCAAACTTATCCATGCTGCCCTGCTATACGAAAAGAAAAGAGCAATAAACAAAATGCCGGTAATAATAATAGCAAAAAGTTTGTAAGTACGACTATAATTCTTATTAAAAGAAAATCCAATAAATATTGGAATAAAAAAAGCTAAAATAGTACCATAAGCCGTATGGTCATTATAAAATGGATTCATTACCCAATGACCGGCTTCTTCGCTAAACCCTCTTAATGCATGATTGTAAATTGTATAAAAAATCACACCCAATAATGGAATAACATATAACCATGAAAAAAGTTTAATGTTTTTGTAATCTTTAAATAGATATATTCCAAGAAAATAAAACGGAATAACAAACCATAAGCGTGCAATCAAATATTTGAATGAAACAAGAGGTAGTTCACTCGTAAGACTTGTGAAAAACATCCAAAATAAGCTCAATAAAATGATAATACTTATGGGATGTTTTAATATTTTAATATCATAAGTACTGGTATAAAATAATCTTATTATAAAAATAAGTACTACGCCTGCCAATAATGGTTCAGTAGGTAATGAGATTCCAAACCCTGTATCGAAACTCCTGATATTTACCGCAATAGGAGTAAGAAAAACGATGAGCAATAATATTTTATCAAGAGAAATGAAATACAAAACAAAGAAAAATAAAACAGCAGGTATTATTAACGACCAGTATATTTCTTTGGTCAGTAATATTGTATTTAGTATTATAAAAAGAATACTAAATACATAAACCAATAATATTTTATTTTTCTTTGACAAAATAATTTTCTTCAGAGTTAATGATTATTTAGAATTTCTGTAAACTTGATAATTTTCAATGATCATAATAACAATTAGTGAAAGAAAGAAAGTTGCAATAGCAGTAATAACAACGATCAACCATCTTATCGGATAGGCTTTTTTGTCGGCAGGATAAGGGGTGGTAATCATTGTATAATACGTTAATTCCTTATTTATATCAATATATGCCTGATCATTTGCCATTTTGTATTGTCCATATTCCTCAATTAAGTCATAGAATCTGTCATTATATTTCACCCACTCACCTCCTTTTTCTTCAATATTTTTCTTTAACTTCAAAACTTCCTTTGTGTTGATTTGCATCACATTATCACCATCAATAGTACGCAAAAATCCCTTGGCAACCTCTCTTGATTGGTTAGGATAATCTACAATTCCATAGTTATTTCGTAATTCTGATAAAAATCCTTCAGTTGAATCTATTTCGGTTTGTTTTCTATACAATTTATCCGTACTCATTAAATATGTTTCCATATATTTTTTTCTATGTTCTCTTAATACTTTATTATTAAAAAATTTTATAATTGCATTAGCCATTTTACAAGCAATTTCTGGATTCTTGTCAAGAACAACTATACTAACTGCCTCAAAAAGCGTTTTACTAATTTTTACATTTTTATTATACTCATTTATTACGTGTGTATAAAAGTATTTATCGTGTTTATTAATTTTATAATGCTCCACTAAATCAAACTTTTGTATTACACTATCCATAATAGATCGAGATTGAAAAAATTGAAGCATCTGCTCTGTTTCACTCTCCTCTGAATAAGAAGTAAGATTTGCCGGATAAACAACCGCATTAGACTTAAATAGTGGAGTAATAAATATTGAACCGGAGAATATTACAGCACAGATAATAGATAACAAAACAATAATAATAAAATGAATCTTCCATTTGAAGATCAATTTTAAAATATTAATACTACTCTTAAAATTTTCCATTTTGACAGGTGTTTTAATAATTGATGAACCTCTTTTAACTTTAATTGAGCCTTCTTTTTATTTATTATATCTTTACTTTTTTTAAAGGAGACATTAAATAAGTTGTTAAACTTGATTTTTAAAAATTTCCTTTTTTTTATTTTTTATTTTTTCTAAATTTTCAATAATTATCAATACTAAAATACTAAAAAATGCTGCTGAAAAAGCAGAAACCAACACAATTAGCCATCTGATAGGGTAAGACTTTTTTTCAGCTTTGAAGGCATGATTTACAATAAATTTCTGTGGTAGTACTTGTTCGGCATCTATTCGAGCTTCTTCATATCTGGCTTTTACTATACTAAGTTGTTCAATATCATATTCCAGTCCATCTCTTAATGTTACATAAGCGCCACCGTAATTAGCAAGGACATTAAGTTTTTTCTCAAGTCTTTTTATGCTTTGTTGATTCCCTTTGGCTATTTCAATAGCAAGTTGTTGGTTAATCATTTCTGCTTGAGATTCATAATCATGTACTCCGAGTTTTCTGAGGATTAATAATGAATCTTCAGTTTCTTTTATCTGGGATTTAAGTCGCAGGTATTCTTTTTCAACAATTTGGAAACCCTTAAAAGATCTTTCTTTTTTGATTTCATTTACAGTTGAATCGAGAAGTATCGAAATATCATTAGCAATGTTTGCTGCCATCTGTGGGTCTTTATCCAAAACAGAAATTTTGACAGCCATGTATTTAGTTCGTCGGAAAGAAACGTTGCTTTCGTATTCACGATTTACTTTTGTATTTATGTATTTCGAGTCTTTGTCAATCTTATAATAATTCATAAGATCGTGCTTTTCTACTATCCTGTTTCTTATCTTATTTGAATTCAGTATCTGTAACATTCTTTCGGCTTGTTCATCTTCTCCAAATTCTAATATATCTTTTTTATTATTTATTTTATTTCCAAGTAAAGCTTGTGAAATTGAGTTGCTTGATGTCGGAAATAAAATTACCGTTGATTTATATTTCGGCGTAATAAAAAAAGGAGAAGAGAAAATAAATGAAGCAACAACAGCAAGGATAACTATGATTATCAAAGGTTGTCTCCATTTGTACAAAAAATAAATAAAACCGGATGAATCAAAATACCCGTTATTAATTATTCGATTAACCATTGTAATAATTTTAGGTTTTATAAATGAGTGTTCAAAAGTAGAAAATTTTATTTATTGAGCAAATATTTATTGATAATTATTTAGAGTTTGTATATAAAATAAACATTTAGAAACATTTAAAAATTGTATTTTTGCGCCTTTATAAAAAGTAGTTTAATTTCAATAAAATAAATATCA
The DNA here is from genome assembly GCA_030630005.1 of Bacteroidales bacterium. GTDB lineage: Bacteria > Bacteroidota > Bacteroidia > Bacteroidales > JAIORY01 > JAIORY01. The sequence continues at coordinate 8,706 of DAOVNY010000004.1, forward strand.
AATGAAAAGTAATTTATTATCAGACAGAGTTAGGAATTTAACCGAATCAGCTACACTTGAAATGACCCGTCGTAGCAGGATGTTGAAATCTCAGGGTTATGATGTCATCACTTTAAGTATCGGTGAACCGGATTTTAATACTCCCGAAGCAATTAAAGATGAAGCAAAAAATGCAATCGACAATAATAAAACTCATTATACACCTGTATCGGGTCTTCCGGAACTTCGTGAGGCAATTGCCGAAAAATTGAAAAGAGATAACAATCTGGATTATGATGTTGATCAAATAATAGTTTCTAATGGTGCAAAACAATCTATTGCTAATGTGGTTTTATGTCTTATCAATTCCGGTGATGAGGTTATTATCCCTTCTCCTTACTGGGTTTCGTATCCTGAGTTTGTTCATATTGCCGAAGGAAAAATTGTAGAAATCCCAACAACTATTGACACTGATTTTAAAATTACAGCCGAACAACTTGAGAATGCAATCACTGAAAAAACAAAAGCTATTATTTTTAGTTCTCCCAGCAATCCTACAGGAATGCTTTATTCTGAGGATGAACTGAGAAAAATCGCTGAAGTAATTTCTAAACATAAAAATATTGTTATCATTTCTGATGAAATTTATGAATACATAAACTTTTCGGGAAAACACAGGAGCATTGCAGAATTTGATTTTGTTAAAGATCAGGTTGTAGTTATTAACGGGGTTTCTAAAGGATATGCGATGACCGGTTGGAGAATAGGTTATGCTGCCGCCCCAAAATATCTTGCCAAAGCTTGCGATATTATTCAGGGACAATATACTTCGGGTGCTTCGTCAATATCACAGATGGCTGCGTTGAAAGCTGTACAAACAGGAAAGGATTCTTCAAGTGAAATAAAAAATATGCTTAAGGCTTTTAAAGAAAGAAGAGATCTGGTTTATGGATTGTTGAGCGAAGTTCCCGGTATTAAAGCAAATATGCCGGATGGAGCATTTTATTTCTTCCCTGATGTGAGTTCCTATTACGGAAAATCAAATGGTGAAACAAACATCAAAAACAGTAAAGATTTTTGTATGTATATTCTCGAAAAAGTTCATGTAGCATTGGTTCCCGGAGCTGCTTTTGGCAATCCTGATTGTGTGAGACTTTCTTATGCAACTTCCAACGAACTTCTTATAGAAGCAATAAAAAGGATTAAATCTGCTTTGGCAGAGTTGAAATAATTATAACTCTATGTTGAATTAGATTTATTAATCACAATTATTGTTCTGATAAAATAATTACATTTGTTTTTTGTTATAATAGTTATGATGCTGACAAAAGATACTTGCCATAAAATATTTAATTTTTTCAATGATCAGAAAATACTGGTCATTGGTGATGTGATGGTTGATTCCTACTTGTGGGGAAAAGTTGACAGGATATCACCGGAAGCTCCTGTCCCTGTGGTGGCTGTAAAGAAAAGAGAAAACCGTCTTGGGGGTGCAGCTAATGTTGCTTTAAACTTAAAATCGCTTGGAGCAAAACCTGTCCTCTGCTCTGTTATTGGTAATGATCTTAAAGGAAATGAATTTATCGAACTTCTGAAAAATGAAAACCTTTCTTTTGAAGGAATTACTAAAAGCAGCCATCGTATTACAACAACAAAATTTAGGGTTATAGGAAACAATTCACAATTGATAAGAGTTGACGAAGAAATTATTACCGACCTTATTAAAAATGACCTTGACAAATTACTAACTGTTATCTCCGGACTTCTGAATAAAAATGATATCAAAGCAATTGTTTTTCAGGATTATAATAAAGGTATCCTGACAAAAGATTTGATCCGTAAAGTGATAGCTCTGGCAAATGATAAAAATATTCCTGTTGTGGTTGACCCGAAAAAGAAAAATTTCGGTGAGTTTAAAAATATAGATCTTTTTAAACCTAATCTGAAGGAATTAAAAGAAGGTTTGAAAATGGAAGCAGACCTCGGAGAAAATTCAGTTTTAAAAAATGCAGTTGACAAATTGCACAAACGGCAAAACATAAAAACTATTCTTACCACTTTATCTGAAAAAGGTGTTTTAATAAGCTCAAAAGTATCTGAAAATAAATTTGAAAAACATTTTATTCCTGCGCATGTCCGTGTTATTTCCGATGTTTCGGGAGCCGGTGATACCGTTATCAGTGTGGCTACATTATGTCTCGTTGCAGGTCTCGCTCCTAAGGATATTGCTTCGATCTCGAATCTTGCCGGCGGAATTGTTTGTGAAGAAGTAGGGGTAGTTCCGATAAATAAGGAACGACTTTTTAAAGATCATTTGAATTGCAGGAGAAAAAAAATATAAATAACAAAGAAAAGGAAAATATAAGGCAAATGTTTGATAACATTGCTACAAATTATGATTTTCTAAATCATTTTTTTTCCTTTGGGATTGACCATTTATGGCGTCGTAAAGTTGTAAAAATATTAAAACCGCTTAAACCGGTATCAATTCTTGATATTGCAACAGGTACAGGTGATTTGGCTATCAGGGAAGTAAAACTTAATCCTGAAAAGATTGTTGGAATTGATATTTCGGGAAATATGCTCAGGATAGGGGAGGAGAAAGTTCTTGCCGCAAAGCTTGATAATATTATTAGTTTTAAACAAGCTGACTCAGCAGAAATTCCTTTTGATGAAAATACATTTGAGGCGGTTACCGTTGCTTTTGGTGTGAGGAATTTTGAAGACCTTGATAAATCCCTTTCTGAAATTTTTCGTGTTTTGAAAAAGAACGGACAACTTGCAGTTCTTGAATTTTCGATGCCTGAAAAATTTCCTTTTAAGCAGTTTTATAAAATTTATCTTAATAAAATTATTCCTTTGGCAGGAAAAATAATTTCAAAAGATGTGTCAGCATATTCGTATCTTTCGGTTAGTATTGGTGCTTTTCCATCGGGTGAAAAATTTCTTGACTACATGAAAAAAGCAGGATTTATAAAAACATTTCAACGCAGGCTTACTTTTGGAGTGGCATCGGTTTATGTTGGAACTAAATGAGCAGTAACTAAGTCGGACTAAATAAATATTATTATTGAATATTTATACTCATTTAATTCAAAATCAGGAAATAAATAAAAAATTTGCTCGTTAATAAATAATACCTCAAAATACAGATCATTGAAGATTATAAAAGTTATAATAGTAAGTATAATTGTTGGAGTATTTCTTATGCAGGGAAATGCTTTTGCGCAATTTGATAAAGTAAAAAATTTACCTTATTATGATCAAACGAAATTTCATTTTGGATTTATCCTTGCTGCAAATACCATGTTTTTCACAGTAAAAACAAATCCCGGATTTCAAACAGAATTGTATGATGGAAATATGTTGCCACCGGATATTTCCGGAGATTCATTTTATTTGTATGGTGTTACTTCCCAACCCACTTACGGATTTACTATCGGAATTGTTGCTAACATGAGAGTGGCAAAATATGTAGATCTTAGATTTATTCCTTCACTTGCTTTTGGCGAAAGATATTTGATCTACAGTATTAATAAATATCAGAATCAGGATACTATACTGGTGGATATGAAAAAGAGTATCACTTCAACCTGTGTCCTTTTTCCTTTACATTTTAAATATAAATCTGCAAGAACAAATAATTTCAGAGCCTATGTCCTTGGCGGGATAAATTATAGTATTGACCTTGCCTCACAATCAAAGAATAAAGAAGCAGAAGGTAGCGGAACAGTATTGAAATTATATAGAAATGATTTATTATTTGACATTGGTGTTGGTGGAGATTTTTATACTACTTTTTTCAAATTTGGTGTAGAACTAAAAATGTCGTACGGAATTAATGATCTCCTGAAACCGGAAGATAATATCTATACCAATGGAATAGAACGCCTTAACGGTAAGGTTTTTCAGTTGGCACTTACTTTTGAATAAACCAGAAACCAGTATCAAGCATCCGGTTAATTATTTTTTTTCTTATCTTGCAAAACAAAATTAAATCATAAACAAACATGAACTCACAAAAACACCAACCAACAATATTTGATGCTTTTGTAAAAAAAGCTAAACTAAAACAATATGTTTATTCAAATACTTTAAACACTATAAAATTATTTAAGAAAACAATAAATGAAGTAGTTTTAGAATATCAGGATCAATATAAAAATACTGAAAAATTAATCCCTTTTGAATATAAAGATAAAAGTGATTTTGAGATTGAATTAAAATTTGGAGGAGATGTTTTATTGTTTTTGATGCATACAAATGTTTTTGAATTTCCCCGCGAACATGAGGTGATGAAAACTTCATATATAAAAGAAGACAAGTTTAGATCGTATTGCGGGATAATTCATATTTATAATTTCCTTGCCGATTCATTCAAATATAATCGTGTTAATGATGTTGGATATCTTATCGGACGTGTATTTATAAATAAGGATAAACATTATTTTATTGAAGGGAAAAGAGAACTAGGATTATTATATAATAAATTCGGAGAAGCAAAAATGGGTAAAAAAGCAGCCCGCGATATTATTGAATCTTCTATTAATTACACTATTAATTTTGATCTTTTAACTCCTCCATATCAAAATATTCAGGAAATATACGTTCAGGATATAAAATATGCTATTGATAATATGACACTTAAAACGGGTAAACGATTAGGTTTTAGATTTCAAGCAGATAAATAATTACAGAGTAAAATATTTTTTGAAAAAATGTTGCTGTATTAAAAAATTATTATAAATTTGCACCTCGAAAATTATGGTCCGTTCGTCTAGCCAGGTCAGGACGTCAGGTTTTCATCCTGGTAACACGGGTTCGAATCCCGTACGGACTACAAACCCTTGTAAGTATTGCTTGCAAGGGTTTTTGGTTTTTTGTCTTAATTTTTTCTATTTGTTTCTCTGTCAATATTTGACTATTTTTTCAACTTTTATAAAATCTTTTCCTGTTAGTTTTACAAAATATACACCTTTTGAATAATTGGAAATATTTATTTTTTCAGTTGTTGTATTAAGCATTCTACTTAAAATAACTTGTCCACTGAGATTGCTGATTTGGATATTGGCATCTTCGATATTTGTAAACTCAATGTTAATTGTTTCATTTGTAGGATTTGGATAAACTACATATTTTGAGTCATTCCATTTATTATTAATATTTTGAATAGTATTATTTATGAACAGAGTATTTTGCTCTCCTTCGTAATCAAATTCTGATGTCCAGATAAACCTCATAACAGAAATATCTAAATCTCCATCACCATCAGCATCTCCAAGCGATATATCAGAAATAGCGTTTATAGGCCAATCAGTATATCCACCTGTTTCGATAGTACTTTTCTCAAAAGACATATTATTATTTAAATAAACAGCAAGACGATCTGATAAAAAGCCATAAGCTCCTACAACCAAATCTATATCATTATCGTTATCAATATCACCAAATTTAGAACAACTGAAATTAATATTATCAATTATAATACATGAAAAATCTCCATTTCCGTCATTGATATAAATACATACTTTGCTGTCTGAATCCCATGTATTTGATGTAATATCAACGTCACCATCATTATCAACATCTGTATATGAAAGATTACTCATATGAGCAATTTTCTTGTCCAAAACATGAATAAAGCGAAAACAATCCTGTCCCATCATTTTTATATACCTTGCTTGAGTCAATACAACATCCCGCTCCAAAAATTATATCTAAATCATTATCATTATCAACATCAAAAACAGCAACAGAAACAGCATCATTAAATTCATTGTTGAAGTCAGGTAAATACTCATTGTTCCCATTATTCAATAAAATAAAAGAATAATCATCTCCCCAGCAAGTAATTACTATATCTATGTTGCCATCTTCATCAAAATCCCCTTTATCTATATCAGTAATATTATATGGAATTATAAATTCATTCTTTACTAAATTACCGTTTCCCTGATTATAATAGATGTAATTAGGATTGGTATCATAATTTCCGATGAAAAGATCAATATCATTATCATCATCAATATCAATCCACTTAACAAAATTGGTAGGGGGAGTGAATCAGAAATTATTGAGTCAATAAAATTTCCATTACCTTCATTAATATAAATTAAATTCTGTCCAATATTTCCAACAACCAAATCTAAATCACCATCATTATCATAATCTCCCCAATCGGAACTTGATGATATTCTTGTGCCAAATTTCGATAAATTGGTAAATGATGGTTGCGAATAAATCAGTAATTGATATTTAATTATTATAATTATTAAACATATTATTTTTTTCATAAAAAAAGTGTTTATTTTTAATATTCACCAAATATATAAAAAATCTTAAGGGTGTGTGAAAAAAGAAATTTTTTATTTTTCCTTTGTCTTTTTATAAACAGAATACATACATGGCTTTGAAGTTGGTCTTGTTTTAAAACCGAATTTATGATAAAATTTTTTAACTCCCTCAGCTGTCATTAAACCGATAAATGAATTATGGTTAGCATTATCATCTAAATATTTTATTACTTCATTCATTATAATTTTGCCGAATCCTTTTCCCTGATATTCCGGAATTACAATAATATCCTGTATGTAAAAATATATTGAACCATCGCCAACTATTCTTCCAATTCCAATTAGTTTGTCAATGTTATATATACAAACGGAAAACAAAGATTTCTCAAGCCCTTTCTTTATTGTTTCTAAATCCAATTTATCCCAAGTTGTTGTATTCCTGATTTTATCATATTCAATTGGTGTGGGATTTTTAAACTCAATTCTATAACCTTTTGGTAAATCCATTTCTTATTCCTTTTTTATTTGTTTATTCACAGTTTTCATATATCTTATTTTGTAGCGTTTCTAAAGCAGGATAAACAGGATGATCTGTAAAGAAATCCGGGTAGGCAGTTTATTCCTTTATTAATTTTTATTTCAGGTTTATGACTTCAAAACATTTTTAATTATAAAAACTCGAACTTTAATTTATTTGGATCGCAATTGTAAATTATAGCTTCTTGCTCTTATTTTTTTCCAAAAGGAATGGTAATTCCCAACCATGGTAATGCTATGAAATCTTCTATTTCACTATTGAATGGTATCAGCAGGCCATAATCCAGTCCTGCATCTTTAATAATTTGTCTTCCTCCAAATGAAAGAATTACCGTAGTTGTTTTCCCTGTTTGGATGAAGTAGTTTTCGGTTAGAAAATACCCTCGTGCCCCTGTACGCAACATTGCATTAATATTTATCATGGGAGATTTTGCCCATTCACCTCCTGCATAACCATAACCCAAGCCAATACTTATATTATTATCTTTTGATCCAAAAGTTGATATACCATAGAGTATTCCAAATCCGGTATTTTCTTCTCCTACTACGGTACCAATCAATGCCCCTGCACCTATGCTTAGCTTATCTTTAGTTATCGGAATGGAAAACTTTGGTGTAAACCAAACCGGAGTGGAAATACCTGCAAAAAGGAAAAGAGGAACCAAGCCACCTCCAATTGAAACAGCGTCGGTAAGCCCCACTGCAAATGAGTTAACCAACACCCACACATTTTGGTAATAACCTTCGCCTGCTTTCAGTCCGTAACCATTTGGTGAAAAGAAATAACGCGTTGCCTGAGGATTATCAAACCAATATTTCTCATCCTTTACTTTTTTCATATCGATGGGATGCATTTTTTTAATATCGGTTTTTAAAATATTTATCTCTCCTAATTTATTTGAATTGAATAAAATTTTCACTGAATCCTGGGACATGATTTGTCCTATGTAAGTATTTCCATCGTTTGTTTCAATGTGATAGGTCAGTGAATCAGGTTGATTTTGAGCCGGGCAGTATAATATTGTCAGGAATAGTGCAATGATAATACTCAGTTTGCAGTATTTGATTTTTATTTTCATAAAGCTAAGATTTTAATTATTTTGAATTCATGTTAAAATGTTGTGCTGTTATATTAAGCATTCTTCAAATATATAAAAATACTCTAAATATTCCAAATATTTGGTGGATTTTTTATTATCTGCAAATGTTTATTTACAACCTGGGTATAAATTTCTGTTGTTTTTGATGAAAATTTTTTAATTTTTATTAAGCTGATAAACAGGCTGTAATAGTAGTATCATATTTAATAAATAAAAAAAGTTAAAAAAAACTTGACTTTTGGGGTTATATATTTCTATATTTGCATAGTTCATAAAAAGTGAAGCATATAAAATACTAATAAAAAGACTTTAAAAAATTATAAAATATATATTATGACAAACAACACTTCAATTAAACAGCAAATAAACTGGAATTTCTGGATACCGGCAGTAATGTTTTTCTTGTTGCTGATAATAGAAGATCAGGCTTTTGGCACTTATTATTCATCATGGGTTTATGGTTTAATTTTAATCTTGGTTGGAATACTGTATTCTGTACGCTACAAACTTTATCAGCCGGCTCTAATTATTTGCCTTATTGGATTAACAGTCTGGCATTATTTTCTGGCTACCCATTTTGAAGCCAATATTTACATGCTTCAATTATTAGGAATTGACATTTCGATCAACCTTGAAGATAATCCATTTTCCTTGTTTACGTGGATAATAAACGCTGTTGTTTTATTTATTTTGATGGCTATAACTTCATCCGTTTTGGATAAAGCATTCAAATTGGAAAAATCTGCAAGGAGAATATTTAAAACAGCAGCCTTGACTGTTTATAGTGTCTCAAATGGATTCACATCCCGGCCATATTCTGCCGGTTATGCTGAATATACTAAAGAACAAATAATAGGTTTTGCACATTATTTATCAGGGGAAATAATTGTTTTCCCTGTTTACAGAGAAAACGGTATTTATCTTACATTTTCGATGCGAAGAAGCCCGCTTTCAATTCATGAACCTTCGGAAATAAGTTATGTTTATTTTGATTATAAAGGGAAAATAACTGTTCATATTTCGGAAACGGATTACAGAAGGTATAAAACTGAACTCAGCTTTGATCAATTATGTGAATCAATGAGTGATGTTTTTAAACGTTTTTTAAATTATTACATAAATAACCATGAAAGTAGAATAGATACCGAGTTGAAAAATTAGAAAAAGGAGGAATATTATGAAATACAAAGTACATCGTTTTGAAATCAATATGGTCCAAGATCATGGCAGATTAGAACATTTCTTAAATAATTTGAAAGGAGAAATTGTATCAATAATTCCAAATATTGCAAAAACAACCTTGTTTCAAATATATGGGGTGACGCGTAAAGTTGACTTTCTTTTGATAGTTGAAAAAATTTAATATCATTTAAATAAATTGCGAAACATAAAATTGGGAATGGATTTTAAAGAAGCTGCAATATTAGGATCATATATATCAAAGGATTATGCGGAGTCGCTTTTTAAGTTATTGGCGATTTATCATAATATCTCAGCTTCGGAAGCTGCGTCGAGGTTGAATATGCACATTCGTACTGTTCAGGATTTTATGGAAGCGATGGTTTTGTTGGATATTTTGGAGAAAGAAGAAGTTTACGAAAAGAAAAGACCATATTTCAGGTACTCTTTAAAGAAACACAAAATATTAATGGAGATTGATCTTGATACTTTGTTCAAAAATCCTCAACCATTAAATGAATTTACTAAAAAAATCCGTGAAAAGAAAAATGCAGGAGCACGTTTCTCAATTGCTCGTAACAATCAATATTTTAGCAGTGTAGCAATTTGGATTGGAGAAGGACGACAGCAAAAAGAGCGGAAGATCAGCCTGACTATTGCACAAGGTAAATTTCTTTATAATCTTCCTTTTCCGAGTGCAGAAACTCGGAGTATTTCAGAATTAATGAAAAAAGCAGAAATTGATCAGGAACATGCTTCTGAAATTCTTGATATTGTAAATGTTTTAATTGAATATAAAGTGGTTGAAGTGGAAAAAAATATTTTGTCTTGAAAATTATTTCCTTCTACGATTTTCTATTCTTCTGATTTCTTACTAATGTCTGGAGTATTTTTTCTTATATTTAAACTTTCTATTGTAAAATATTATTATAATATTTGGCTTTTTTAAAAAGCATCTGTTTAATATTTAATTTTATTATGAAAGACTTAAAACACTTCGCTTTATTAATGTTCTTTTTATTTGCATTAGATGGCGAATGCCTATCTTGACCCTGGTACAGGAAGTATAATAATCCATGCATTAATTGCAGGTTTTGTTGGTGCAGTTTTTGTCATCAAAATTTATCGCCGGATAAATAAAGTCTATGCTGATGATTATGAGCAATTAATGTTTTCGGGATTATATAACAAGCTTGTAGAAAACCATTTATTAATACCTCATATTGAAACAAAATTAATTCCGTAAAAACATGGACACCTTTGAGAATGGCAAGTATATTAAATATGGAGCAAATTAAATCGAATGAAATTAATCAATGTTATAAATTAATAAAAAACAGCAAGGTTGTTGATATTTTAAAATCAAAAGATTATACCATTTATAATTTTCCGATGCGTTATTACGAAGATAAAATTTCGCCTATGACCAAGGCAGATACTACCTTTGGGACTTCGTTTGGAAAATACAAAGGACCTGCTTATAAACTTAGTAATTTCAATAATGAATTACTAAAGACAAGTGTTTTTAGAAAATTCATTAAAAATTATTACCGTAAAAGTTTGGGCGATGATAAAAAATATAATAATATTTATTCAAATTATATAAGTTTTACCTTTAACAAACTGAAAGAAATACCCGAATATCAGAGTCCGAAATTTATTTATGCACATATTGAATGTCCCCATAATCCTTATGTTTTTGATAAAGATGGTAAACGAATAGGTGTAAAGTGGGTATGAGTTGATAGAAAATTAATCATTATAGTTTCATCTTACGTTAATGTGATATTTTTTTTGCAATCCGTGTAAGAAATTACGCAATATCTGATCTTTACATTGGCGATATTGGCTCTGATTTGGCTTACGAAAGAATGCACTTAATTCGTGTTTACTTATGCGAAGATCCACCAGATCAAGAATTTCCAGAATATCATGATCTTTCAGGTTTAATGCTATTTTTAATTTTCTAAAAACGATATTATTATTTAGTCGTTTTTCGGGAATAGGTGGAGGTCCTTCTTTTTTACCGCGTTTATCTATTATCAGACCATTCAGAAAAATTGCCAGTTGCAGGTCATAAAGTCCTTCATACGCAGGATCATCATCTTTTTTTAACCAATTACTTATCTGTGCTCGTGTTACCTTATAATCGGCTAAGCCAAATATCTCAATCATCTTCGAATCGCTAAAATCGAAAGTGTAACGGATACGGCGTAATATGTCGTTATGATTCATAATTTATATTTTCACTCTAATCATTATTCTAAAATATCTGTTGAAAATTTGATCTCCATAGTCATATAATGATGTCACACCAAACTTATATTCCGGTTTTATCATTAATTTATATTTTGATAATGGAATATCTATTCCTAATCCAAATGAAATTCCATAATTCAGATTTGAAATATTTGCTTTTCCATCAAACTCATATTCATTATATTCAATTTGATTATTCGCATTGGGCAAATATGTGTGCATAGTGCCTTTTTTTCTTGCTCTTATGTTTAGGTCTAAAAAAGGACCCGTTTCTACAAATGCTTTTGACTTATTGCCAAAGTTAACTCTTACAGTTAATGGAATAGATACACTATTAATATAATAAGTTAAATCAGTTGAGTGGGCAAAGTGTCCTTCATACATTATTGTTTTAAATTGACTTGTTTTATTATATTCAAATCCAATAATCAGGTTAACTTTTTTGTCTGCTGAAAATGCGTGATATGCCCCTATTCCAAATCCAATTCCGTCATTAGTATTATTGTCATTTACATTTGTTTCGTTTAATGAGATGCTAAATTCGTCAAAAAAGAAAGTACTGTCTCCCTGCCCAAATGTTAATGAATAAGAGAAAATAAATGCCAATATTAAAATCAAGTTTTTCATTTGTGTGTTTTGGTTGCAGTCAACTTCTAAATAATTACTACACTATGCATATTATTTCGCCTTTGTCTATTGTAGTATTTTTTGTTAATACTTGAAATTTCTTTTGGCCAATCATAACTTTTAAGTACGACTTCTGCCGGGCATTTTGTGAACAAAGGAATGCAGTCTTATACAAGTCTAATATTTTTATGTTACCTTTATGTTCCACTATTTATCATTATTTTTTTCAAGTTGCTTTTTAATCATTTTATCAAAATCGCTTTCAAACAAACTGTCTTGAATAGGTTTATACCTGTCGTATTCTTTTTCTGCAAATGATTTTGCTATTGCTGCGTTAACTTTTCCGGCATTTTGCAGTATATCTTTTTGGTTAAATTGCAAAAAAGCATTTAATTTTTCTACCCAATCTTTCATAGTCATTACAATGCCTTGCCCAGCCTGATCTTCGGCATAATCTAAGTACATCGTAACAATTCTATTCAGTGGTTTTAGCTCTTTTTCTGATAGGTAATTTTTAGCAATAGAAATATCAGATTTTCTAATTTTACCATCAGGTGAATTTTTCCAGGATGTTAAGCCCATTTTTTCTTTTTTGTGGTTGGCTCTCGAAACAATAATCTCAGAAGCAGTTTTTCCGGTAATAGCCCAATGCAATTTATTTTGTACTGTGGCAAAAAACTTTTTGGTTGTTTCCGATTCATATTCATAGTCGATACTACACTCGGCATAAATATCTGTAATTTGCTGATACAATCGCCTTTCGCTACTGCGAATATCTCTAATCTTTTCAAGTTGTTCTTTAAAATAGTCTTCTCCAAAAAGTGGCTGTGGATTTTTTAATCTTTCCACATCCATGGTATAGCCTTTAATGATAAACTCTTTTAATACAGCAGTTGCCCAAATTCTGAATTGAGTTGCCCGGTTTGAATTTACACGATAACCTACCGCAATAATAGCATCGAGATTATAAAATTCTGTATTCCTTTTAACTTCTCTGCCACTTTCGTTTTGAACTATTTCCATAATGGAAACAGTTACTTCTTTTTGCAACTCTCCACTCTCAAAAATATTTTTAAGATGTTTTGATACTGCCGGAACATTTATATCAAAAAGCTCTGCAATCTTTTTTTGCGGCATCCAAATAGTTTCGTTTTGCAAAAGCACATCTACTTTAACATCTCCGTTTGATGTTTTATAAAGTAGAAACTCTCTGTTTGGTTTATATTTTTCTAAATCCATATTTTTTATTCCTCACTCTCTCAATTATTTAACTCTTTTTCCATTCTATACTTAATATCATAATTAATAATAAAATCCAACTCTTCTCCCTGTTAGTGTTTACTGGCGGGGCGGGATCGATTGTGTGGTCGTGCTTTGCTATTTCATTTTAATATCTGGCATTTCTTTCCCGAATTCATCATCAATTAAATGTATTTGTTTTCTTATAATTGAACGTTTTGCAATAACCATATTTAAACAAAAATTCTCAAATTCCGTTTTATTTATTTCGCCTTTGTATATTGTAATGTTTTTTGTTTTCAGGGGCATCAAGATAATTTTCATCTGTACTTACTTTTTTATCTGTCTTTTTTTCAAGTGCATTTTTTGCATCTCCTGCAATTTTCCCACCCTCTTTGGCATCCTGTTTTAACTTATTGAAGCCTTGCGAATCATTTGTTTGAGTTATTTCCGTAGTAGCTCTTTCGCCAAGCATAGAGAATATAAGTTCAAGGTCTGTCATATGATCTCTTAAATTCTCTCTTTTTAATTTTTTCAACTCTTTGTATTCACTTGGGGTCATTCCAAAAGTTGCTTTGCTTATTTCTGCTGTTAAAATTGCATATTCAATTTTTTCTTTAGCGCCTCTGCTTTTCCATTCATCAGTAAGTTCTTCACGAATTGCAATACCACGCATTCGTTTTTCAACCCAGTCGGCACTGTAACCTTTTGCCTGATATAAAGCTCTTGTTCGTTTAGTTGCAAGTTCGGGGTCCTCAATCTCCTGCACTCTTTCATATCCTACCTTAGCCAGCCATCTTTTAAAAGGTTCTGCTTTAGGTGAGGGAATAGATTGTATTATGCGAAATATACCTTCAGTATTTGCACAATTTATTTTCTGAACACCACCGGCAGTTTTTATCGAAAGGGGGGTGGCAATTTGCCCCCACCCTTTGGAAAGTTCTGAATCTCGTCTTCGCATATCCTTAATATACCCTTTAGGGTTTTTAGAGTCAGTAAGGGCAAAAACAACATCCTCTATAACAAACCACCATTCATTTTTATAAATGATTTTTCTAATCTCTTTTTTTTGAAAAATTGCTATTTTTTTATTTTGCTTACTCATTTCAAATTCCGGCTCTATGATTTTTAATTTTACTATTCATTTGTTTTGGTAACCATTACCTGCGGCATACGATATGACCCGTTTCGCCTCAGGCGAGATGGTATGCTTGCTTCGTATTATTATTCATTTGATCTCTCATTTAATTTTTTTACTTTTTTATCTTCTAAAAGTATTTTCATTTGCTGAATAGCAATTTTATTTAAACGAATTAATCGTTCTTGTTGCGAAAATTCTTCGTTAATAAATACTGAGTTAAGATTTTCAAGATTTGAAAGACATACTAATTGCGAAACATTGGCATAATCACGGATATTGCCTTTCTTATCAGGATTTTCAGTCCGCCACTGTTTTGCTGTTTTCCCGAATAGAGCCATATTTAAAACATCGGCTTCGGTAGCATATATAAGATTTATTTGTTTTGTATCTAATTCCGGTGGAATAAGATTTTCTTTTATTGCATCAGTATGAATGCGGTAATTTATCTTTGCCAAATTTCGTTTTATATCCCAGCCAAGTTGCTTTTGTTCTTCTTCTTTTAAACGCTGAAACTCTTTTATTAGATAAAGTTTAAATTCAACCGATATCCACGAAGCAAATTCAAATGCTATATCTTTATGAGCATAAGTTCCACCATAGCGTCCTGCTTTTGATATAATGCCAATTGCATTGGTTTTTTCTATCCATTGCTTAGGTGTTAATGTAAAACTGTTAAGCCCTGACGATTTTCTAAACCCGTCGAATTCGACGGGTTTAAAATCCGAATTATTAAGACTTTCCCAAATACCAAGAAACTCAATTGTATTTCTGTTACGTAACCAATTTCTTACCAGATCATCAGTTCTATCGGAATTTTTATAGCGAGCAATATCTGTAATACAAATATAATCGTCTTGATTGTTTGTAATTACTGTGATTTCTTCACCCTTGACTTTTATTTTTTTATTTTGCTTACTCATTTCAAATTCCGGCTCTATGATTTTTAATTTTACTATTCATTTGTTTTGGTAACCATTACCTGCGGCATACGATATGACCCGTTGTGTGTACCTTGAATGGCAAATATAATAAAAGTTCTTTGAATAGATAAAATTTAAAGAAAATCCAATGATGAAAACAACCGTAATTGAAAGGCTGAAAAGGAGAGGATACTTTTTTTTCTCAGGGCAATTTCTGAAATTTTTTCGGTTTGTATCAAATGAGACACTGCTCAAAATTTCTTTTGTTTGGTGAACCGTTTGCCTATGGCGGGATGGTGGGATAGGTGCACTGGCGGGTTATTCGGTCGTTAGTCTCCTACGATTAGCTGCCTTTTCATTTTAATATTTCAACTTTAGATTTTATTGGTTTAGGCAATTTGAACTTTGAGCAAATGCTCTCAATATTTCTAAATTTCCAGTCTGGCATTTCAGGATGACATACGATATCCATCAAATTAAATAAAGACTGAGTTATGTTTAATCTAATGAATTTCGGATTTTTTTTAGCTACGTTTTTGGGTGTTGCGATTAGAAGACGAAACTCTTTTTCATAATCGTAAGAAACGTCTTTTTTGAAAGCACTATATTTTGGAAGAATAACTTTCTCAGAGAGGTCAATAGGATTCAATTTACAGTAGGTAACGCTTCCACAAATGAATTCAAACGTTGGATGGAGTAATGGTTGAATTTCAATGTTAGTTTTAAAGTAACTTACAAGATCATATGCCCTTGCTTTCATAGCGATGCTATCTTTGTTTGAATAAAGATTCCACATTGCATTAGATTCTCTTGTTGAATTTATCCAACAATTAACAAATTGCGTTTCTCTTTGTATTTGAGATTGGATTTCATAGTTCTCAAGAGTACGTTTATTTCTCATGTTTTGAGCATCAGCAAATTCTTTTGTAATCTTTGGATTTGTTATTGTTGAAATCTTTGCAATGTGTCTCTGAACAATTAATTTTCTGGTTATTCCTTCAAATGGATCATTGTATTGATCCAGTCTGTTGAAATATAAATTCTTGTCTGAAGCTATGTCAAGTAGCTTATGAAGATCAATGTATCTCCATAAGTAGTCGTCTTTCTTCAATTTGGATTTCGCTATTTCTTTAAATTTCATATTAATTGTTGCTTGTTTAAAAACCGTAGATGCTGTGCACTACGGGAGTTTTATATGCTTAGGTGTTACCCACAGTTATTTAATATTTTTGTTGAGTATTGATATATTCGTTTATAACCTACTGCAAAAGCCAATTTGTTTGAGCTTCCTTTAAGTTTATCAGTCATAAGATAGCACTTTTTGCTTGAATTTTTTTCTAACAATTTTTTAGTAACACAAGCAAGAAGCGATTTCCCATAACCTTTTTTACGAAACCCTTTTTTTATAAAAATTATGCCGAGTCGTTCAGAATCAAGAACGGAGCATGAACCTATTAAATTTCCTTGAGCATTTTGAATTACAAAAAGTCGATTATTATAAATTCCCTTTCTAACAATGGGAGCAATTTCAAATTCACTTTTATTATTCTCTCCATTATACTCTTCAAAATAATAATCAATTCTCATTGAAATTAAAACTTGCAAATCATCTAATTTAGCATATCTAATATTTACATGCTCAGATGTGATTTTAGATTCACCATCTATTCTAAAAAAATTTCGCAATTTATTATCATGAAAATTTACTGTAAAATTTAAATTTTGAATGTCTTCTAATAAATTATGAGTCCCAGAAAATGCAAAACTTTTAAATTTCTCAAATTCAATTAATTTATTTACTTCTGTTAGTTGTGATGTTATCCAATTATTACCAAAGAGATAATATGTATCTCTTGTCCAAACCCCCAAAATCCATGAATCTTTTCCTCCTTTTATACTCCAAGCATCGCAATATTCGAGCGTTTTATTCTTTATCTTTTGAATTGCATTAATCAAATAAAAATGCTCATATCTTTTATCTGAAATAAGAAAGTCTATTTCTTCTAAAACTTCATCATTTAATATCGAGTAATGTTTTATCATATGGCTTCGTTATAATTGTGGGTAACTCCTAAATATTCACTACACCATGTCCAATATTTTGCCTTTGTCTTTTGTAGTGTTTTTTGTTAATGCTTAAAATTTCTTTTTATTTGATGAACCTCCATATTCGAGATTTGAATTCCGAAAGTCTTCTTTCATCTGATGTCAAAATTAATGCAAAATAAAATTGGTTTTTAATGCAGTATTTTGATTATGGGCTGGGCTTTTTATAATTGTTTTTTAATATTCTTAATTAATTCATGTACTGCAAGTCTATTTTTTTCCAATGAATCAACAACTTTTTGTAAACTTTCAGCATAAGCAGGTAACATTTCTTGTATTTTATTCCAATAAAAATCTGCTTTATCTTTTTCCCCTTTATCTAAGTGTGAATTATAAATATTTAGCCAAAATTGGATGTCGTTATCTTTATATTTTGTTTCAGAAAGATTTTCTAAAAAGTTAGAAATATCATTCTCATTCCATTTTTCAAGGTCTTCCAATTCAAAATATAAATGAACAGCATTAGATTCTGGATAGCTATTTTTCATTAATTCTGTCAAGTTTAAACTGTGCTGATTAAGGATGCCTCCTATAATCGAAATATCGATATCATTGTCTTCTTTTAAAGCTTTAAGGATTACTTCAAGAGATTTTTTCATTTCAATTATTGCATTTAAATAAGTTGAATAAACGCTTACAGCCTTTTCTGCTTTTTCAATCTTTCTAGTAAACATGAGCTTTTTTAAATCTCTATTAAAATCGACTTTTCTATTAATTTGATTAAAAACTTCCTTTATAAGAAGTGTAGCAAGAGAACCAGAAAGCAATCCAATAATTATTTTTAAATCCATAATGTTATCTATTGTTGTTATTTAGCCTTGCCCATAATCCTAAATATTCACTACACTATGCCCAATATTTCACCTTTGTCCATTGTAGTGTACTTTGTTAATATGTTTACATTTAGAAAATAATCTCTCATTTTTAATTCTTCAAATATACAAAAACATTTTAAATATTTAAATCACCCAAATCATAAATCTAAAATCATAAATCATAAATCCATCAGCCTTTCTCTCGCAACACAAACCTATCATAAAGCCACAACAGCACAACAGTTCCCATTCCAATTCCGGTAACTACCATCCAGAAATCGTAAGGGTGAAATATCAGGTGCATAAATATACTGATAGCCCAAACGCTCCAATAATTCTATTGCAAATTTTTCTCTTGTATTTTCGGTTATTCTATTGCTTATCTTTTTTACCGGTTATTCGTTTAATTTCCCTGTCAAAATCTGAGATATAATTTTTATCCTGTATTACTCTATATTTATCATATTCAGCTTCTGCTTTAATTTTGGCTTCTAATGCTGAAATCTTTCCTTTATCAAGCAAGATCGGATAATCTGATAATTCTAAAAATTTATCCAAAAACAACACCCAATCTTTCATATTCATCACAACACCACGGTTTGCCCTATTTTCGGCAAGGTCTAAGTAGGCAGTAACTATTCTTTCGAGTTGCTTAAGGTGTTGTTCTTCCAAATAATTTTTTGCAATAGTCGCATCAGATTTTAATATTTTTCCTTCTGGTGAGTTTCCCCAAGATTTTAGACCCATATATATTTTTTCTGCATCGGCTTCGGTATAAATAATTTCTGCAGCTGTTTTCCCTTGAATAGCCCAATGCAACTTATTTTGTGTTGTTGCAAAAAAATCTTTGGTAATAAAAGCCCCACTATCATAATCAGCAGAGAGTGCGTAGATGTCAGTAATTTTCTGATAAAACCTCCTTTCGCTTAATCTGATTTCTCGGATTCGCTCCAACATTTCGTCAAAATAATCTTTACCGAAATGTCTAATTTGTTTCAAACGCTCATCATCCATAGCAAAACCTTTGATGATATATTCGTGCAAAATTTCTGTTGCCCACTTTCTAAACTCTGTTGCCCTATGTGAATTTACCCGGTAGCCAATAGCGGTAATGGCTCTTAGATTGTAGTATTTTGTATTGTAGGTTTTACCGTCTTGGGCAGTATGTGTAAAATTTGCACATACTGAATTTTTATCCAATTCACCTTCATTAAAAACATTTTTTAGATGTTTAGTAATAACACTTCTGTCTTTTTCAAAAAGCTCCGCGATTTTCTTTTGTGTAAGCCATAAAGTATCGTTCTGAAAAAAGACATCTATATTTACTTTGCCTGTGGCTGTTTGAAAAATAACGAAGTTTGAGAATTTTTCTAATTGTTTGTTTTTATCTTTCATAATTTAATTCCTCAAATATACAAAAACATTTTAAATATTAAATTCCCCAAATCATAAATGCCGAGCTTTGCTCGAGCATCTTCCGAATCCTCGGATTCGTGAATCCGGGACTCGAAGCTCTGCTTCGGGATCATAAATCCATCAGCCTTTATCTATCAGCACAAACCTATCATAAAGCCACAACAGTACAACAGTTCCCATTCCAATTCCTGTAACTACCATCCAAAAATCGTAAGGGTGATAGGTGTTCCATAGGTGGTTAGATAATTCGGGAATGCTCATATTTAATTTTGTGGCGGCGGTGTTTACAAAATCGTTTTGAGTAAAATTATCTGATATCTCCGGTATGTTCAATCCTCTTGCTTCAACTTCGGTGCGGAGTAATGATATTTTGTCAGACATACGTCCGTAAACATCTCCCGAAATTATTCCTGCAAAAAAATTGCCTCCCGCCATCGGCAAAAAATAACATCCCATATAAAGAGCCACTTTGTCTTTAGGGGCAATCCTGCCAATGTATTCGAGTATCTTGGGAGAGCTTACCATTTCACCAATCCCGAAAATAAAAATTGTAAGAAACAAATAAAACGGGTTGCGGGTTACAAACCATAAACCAATTCCTATGGCGGAAATCAAAAAACCGGATATCATGGTGTTGAGTGGTTTGTATTTCATGACAATGGTAGAAACAGTAATCTGGAAAATTACAATGTACAGAGCATCAATATTAACAAGCATCTCGGGTGAAATAGTTCCGTTGTCGTTTCCAATGGCGGAGGCAAGGGCAGGGGAGATGTTTGCAATAGCATTGTAAATTACTGATGTGTCTATCCATTGTTCGATAAAAACCGGCAGAGTGTAAAACAACTGATTGTACATTGTCCAGAAACCAATTATAATTATCAGAAACAATAAAAGCTTTATGTCTTTTAAAGCAGAAAAGATGTTTTTAAAGATAGTGACCATTGACTTTCCGAGAGCTTCGGTATTTGGTTTTCTTTCGGGTTCTTTAAAGAAGAAAATAACAAGAATCATATTTATTCCAATCACCACCGAAGACATCACAAAAACAAAAAACCAGTCCACTTCACGGAGTTTGGATGCGAATATTGGTCCGATAAAAGCACCAATATTTACTATCATGTAAAATATCCCGAAACCAATAGATGCTGTTTTGTCGTTTGTTGTTTTTGCAATAGTTGCCGAGATTACAGGTTTAAAAAGCCCGGCTCCAACGGCAAGATATAAAAAGACAAACCACATTGATGTGTAAGTCTTAAATAATCCCATCATCAGGTAACCGCTCGACAGAATTATATATGCGATAATAAGTACTTTTTTGTATCCGTATTTGTCGGCAATAGCACCGGTAATTACGGGTAGGAAATACAAAACGGCAACTACTGTTCCCATCAGATAACCTTTTTGTACTTGGGTAAATCCCAATGCTCCGGTATCTTTTGAGGCGGTCAGATAAATTGCCAAAACCATAAATAATCCATACCACGCCCAGCGTTCGAATAACTCCATTGTGTTTGCTACCCAAAAAGTACGGGGAAATTTCTTAAAAGTGTGTGAAAGTCTGCTCATGTTTCAATTGATATTAATTTTATTTCACTGACAAATATGGAACTATTTTTTGAAATAATGAATCATTTACAAGACCAATTTTTTTGAGCTGCTTAATATTTTTAAGTTGCCCTTGTTTTTTTCTGAGTTTAAAAATTTGTGAAGTCAGTTCGTAAGAAATGTATGGATGCCTGAGTAATTCTTTAAATCCGGCATTGTTAATATTGATTTTTTTGATTTTTTCCGGTTTAACCGAAATATTTTTTATTATCATTTTTAAGCGGGTGCTGTCAAAACCATAGATTTCCAGAAGCTGATCTTTGGAATAGAATCCTCCAAGCAGATTGCGGTATTTTATTATTCGTGATGAAAAAGCCGGTCCGATGCCATAAAGTTTTGTTAGTCCGGCGGAGTCGGTGGTGTTAAGTTCTATTATTATTTTCTTTTTGACCTGAGGTTTTTTAACGATTTCTTTTTGTTGTTTCTCTTTATGTTGTTTCTTTTTTGTGGGGATTGTTATGAATGGTTCTAATGATTTATATTTCCTTTCGCTAATGCTGTATATTTTTTTCAGGTCTTCTTTTTTGTAGAATTTACCTCCTTTTTCCTTATAGTTTTTAATTACTTTAATTTGCTTTTCAGATAAACCCAGTTTTTTCCATTCTTTGGCAGATAAATGATTGGGGTCAAATTCGAATAATTTTATTTGCTGATTTATGCTTTCTGAAATTATTTTCTTTTGCCTGATATTATTTAAAGAATCAAAATATTCTGTCTTTGATTTTTCATAAAATGATATTTCTTTTTCAAATTCAGAATAGTCAAACTCAGTATTATTTGTAAATCTTGGTGGTAATATATTGATTAACAATAAAGTTAATATCAGCGAAAGCAAAACAAAAATCCCCTGTCTTTCTCTTTTGTTAAAACTAAAATATTCTTTCAGGAATCGTAGCATAGTGATTGGAATTAAAATTTAATAAAGGAAAACACACTTTTGTTTAATAACAAAAACTAAAAAATGTTCCAGAAGGGGATGTGTTATTTGTACTTCTTTATCTCTCCACTTTTCAATCGCTTCATATAAGATTTAAGATCTTTTCTAACTTCACCGGATAAAAGTAATAAACCGAAGATATTTGGGAAAGCCATGCTAAGAATCATCATATCCGAGAAATCAATTACAACATCAAGAGTTGAAGAAGCACCGATTACAGCAAAACTTAAAAATACGATTTGAAAAATTATTGTGCCGGTTTTACGGTTTCCGAGTTTGTTTTCAAAAAATCCTCCAAATAAATAATCAAATCCTTTTAAACCATAATACGACCATGAGACCATTGTTGAGAAAGCAAATAAAAATATTGCAACTGCCAGTAAATAAGGGAACCATGAGAATACACTTCCGAATGCAGCGGATGTTAATTGCGAACCTTCGAGGTTTCCCGGGTTTAAGTAAAATCCTGAGAAAATAATAACTAAGGCTGTCATGGTGCAAATAACCACAGTATCGATAAAAGGTTCTAAGAGAGCAACAATACCCTCGCTGATAGGTTCATCGGTTTTAACGGCAGAGTGAGCAATTGATGCTGAGCCAACTCCTGCTTCGTTGGAGAATGATGCTCTTTGAAAACCTAATATCAGAACACCTATAAATCCACCTTTCATTGCCATAGCATTAAATGCTCCATCAATAATTAATTTGAATACTTCACCAATATGAGTAATGTTCATAAAGATAATTACCAAAGCTGTACTAACATAAAGCAGCGACATTAAAGGGACAACTTTGGAAGTAATATTTCCTATGCTTTTTATTCCTCCAATGATAACTAATCCCACAAGAATTGCTATAAAAATTCCAAAATAAGCTCCTTTGCCTTCCAGAAATGGAATAAATAAAGCAAGTTGTGAAAAGGCTTGATTAGCCTGAAACATATTGCCACCTCCAAAAGAGCAACCCATTATTAAAATTGCAAAAATAACTGCAAGTACTTTTCCTAAAATACCAAGATTTCGTTTTTTTAAAGCCCGGCTCAGATAATACATAGGTCCGCCTGAAACTTGTCCTGAAGAATCAATTTTTCTGTATTTGACTGCAAGAGAACATTCAACAAATTTGGATGACATTCCAAGAAATCCGGCGACTATCATCCAGAAAGTAGCTCCCGGACCGCCAATAGCGATCGCAATGGCAACACTTGCAATATTTCCTAAGCCAACGGTTGCCGATAAAGCTGTTGTCAGAGCCTGAAAATGCGAGACTTCCCCTTTGTCGCCGGCTTTATCATATTTTCCGCGTATTAATTGAATGCTGTGACCGAAAGCACGGAAATTTATAAAACGCATTTTAATTGTAAAAAAAACAGCTCCCAAAACAAGCCATAAAACCACTATTGGAACTCCCTGTTTTTTGTGATTGCCATCAGCATCAAGCACAGGGCTGCCATCATTATAATAGAGATATGGATTGCGGATACCCATTGCTTCCAACGGATCCCAAAATAAAACATAACCCATGGAATTAACAATCGGCTCAAAAAATTCGTTTATTTTTTGGCTAAAAGTTTTTTCGGTATCAATAGTTGTTGAAGGAATATTTTCTGTTTGTTCCTGAAGATTTAAAGTGTCCTCAGTAACATAATTTTTCGAAGCATTTGATTGTATTGAAATAGAAAATAATAATGCGATAAAAATAAAAAATAACCAATGCTTCATATTAATTATTGATATGTGATGATTGAGTTGAAAGATTATTTTACAAAAATGATAAAATAATGGCAATTAAAAAATATTTGTCCGGGATTTATTTTTATTCTTCAACTTTCTCATCTCAGCAAAATATTTCCTCGTTTCACTCATCACAACCGGAGTGAGTAATATTAAGGCGATTAGATTTGGAATAGTCATAAAGGTGATGACCATATCAACAAAGTGCCATACAAGTTCGATGCCCCAAATTGCTCCCAAAAAAACAAATAATCCGTATAGGTATCTATATGGTTTTATGAATTTTTCGCCAAATAAATAATTTATTGCTCTTGTTCCGTAATACGACCAACTGATAATTGTACTGAAGGCAAAAAGAATTAAGCCAATGGCTACAATATGTTTTGCAAGAAAAGATAAACCTATTTTAGATAAACCTCTTGACATACCTTCAACAGTCATTGCAATTTCTTCGGTATTGGAATTCCACGCGCCTGTAACAATAATAACTAATGCAGTTAAAGTACAAATAATAAGAGTGTCAACAAGTGGACCTACTGATGCAACAAGACCTTCACGAGCAGAGTACTCGGTTTTTGCTGCAGCATGAGCAATGGCGGCAGAGCCTTGTCCTGCCTCGTTTGAAAATAATCCGCGCCTTACTCCCCACAACAAAGTCATCATAAATGTAGAACCTACAAAACCTCCTGTTACAGC
>DAOVNY010000180.1 GCA_030630005.1 Bacteroidales bacterium
AGGTGATATTTTATTTTAAAAAAGACAGTCTGGCAAAAACAATAAAATACGGCGACAGATTAATTTTAAGTACATTCCTCAATCACATCAAACCTCCTCAAAATCCGGCGGAGTTCGATTATCGTTCATATCTCCAAAAAAAAGGAATTTATCAACAAGCATATATTGACGGGGACTTCAGCAAAATACAAAATAAAAACAAAGCTAATTTCCTTTTCAGGATTGCTTATAACTTGCGTGAGAAATTTTTCAAACTTTTAAAAAAGAATAATGTAACCGGAGATGAATTTGCTGTAGCTTCTGCCCTACTACTCGGATACGACGATAAGCTTGACGCTGAACTAAAACAAGATTTTGCCGGAGCAGGTGCAATGCATATTTTATGTGTTTCGGGATTGCATGTTGGAATAATTTACCTTGTCCTCAGCAATCTCCTGTTTTTCCTGAAAAAGAAAAAATACGGCAAGATAATCCGAGCAGTTTTGTTGCTTCTTTTAATTTGGTTTTATGCCCTGCTCACGGGTTTGTCGCCATCAGTTTCGAGAGCTTCAACAATGATAAGTTTTATCATTATTGGAAAGACATGGCAAAAAGACAGTAATATTTTTAACAATTTGGCTGCTTCGGCATTTTTACTGTTAATTGTAAATCCTTATACGATCACGGCAGTTGGTTTTCAGCTTTCTTATGCAGCAGTTTTAGGGATATTGATTGTTCAGCCACCACTACAAAAACTCTTAATATTTAATAATTGGTTCGGAGAAAAAGTATGGGGCATCACTACAGTTTCAATCGCGGCACAGATAGGCACATTCCCACTTTCGATTTATTATTTTCATCAGTTTCCTAACTATTTTATACTTACAAATCTCATCGTAATTCCTTTATCATTTTTTATAATCGCTTCAGGAATTATCTTTGTGATTTTTTCCTGGTCGGGATTTCTTTCAATGATATTTTCTAAAATTTTATTGATATTGGTTTACATCCTTAATTCTTCTGTAAGTTTTATCGGCAACCTTCCAAATTCCACTACCCTTGGCATTTCAATAAACACAGGAGAATTTCTTCTCATTTATATAATCATAATTTCTTTGATAATATATTTATCTATCCAAAGAAAATTATATTTCTTTTTTGTGATGATAGCGATATTTTTCCTTGTCGGGATAAATACTTTCAAAAATCACAATCACCTTTCTCAACGAAAAATAATTATTTACAATGTCAGGAAACATTCGGCAGTTGATCTTATAAATGGTAAAGAAAACATTTTTATTAGCGATAGTATTTTATTTAATGATGAAAACAAAATAAATTATCATCTTCAAAATCATTGGTGGAAATTAGATTTAACAAAAACTAAAAAGGTAAATACTGATGAAGACTTTTTGGAATCCGGCAATATTCCAATTTTCAAATCAGGAAATTTTATTCAATTTTATGATAAACGGATATTGATTTTGGACAAGAATTTCAGAACATTTCCAAAAAGCAAAAAACTTAAAATTGATTATGCAATAATCTCAAACAATACAAAAATTAAAATCAAAGACATACAAAAATGCTTTGACATAGGTTTATTAATTATTGATGCATCAAACTCGCAGTGGAACGAAAAGCGATGGATAAAAGAGTGCGTAAAAGAAAATTTAAAAGTACATTCGGTAATATCTTCAGGGGCAATGATTATCAATATTTAGCCTACGTTATTTACGAGTTTTTGTAAAGTGCACTAAAATAATTTTGCTTTTTTATTGCATAATTAAAAAAAACTATATCTTTGCACCTCCATTTTAACGAATGGATGTTCTTAAAAAATATATGGTCTGGTAGTTCAGTCGGTTAGAATGCCTGCCTGTCACGCAGGAGGTCGCGAGTTCGAGTCTCGTCCAGACCGCTTAACAAAATTTAAGGGTAGCAAAAACAGTTACCCTTTTTTATTATGTGCTATTACGTTTACATTATCAAGTCAGATTCTTCCGGTATTTTCTACAAGGGCTTCACCTCAAATCCAGAGAAAAGACTTTTTGAACACAATAACAATTTAAGCAGATATACTGCAAATAAAGGCCCTTGGAAATTGGTGTATCTTGAAAGATTTGAAACCAAAAAAAAGGCATTAATCAGGGAAAGGCAAATCAAGCGATATAATTCAAATTATATCAGATGGCTTATTTTGAAACCCTCAAATTTTCTTGATAAATATTTAGAATGATGCCTGTCATCTCGCCTTTGGCGAGACGAGTTCGAGTCTCGTCCAGACCGCTTAACAAAATTTAAGGGTAGCAAAAATAGTTACCCTTTTTTATTATGTGCTATTACGTTTTTTGTTCTGACAGTTAACTACTTCCCACAAATTCTTAGTTTCAGTAAAGTGCTTAGGCGTGATAATACTATCATCCAGAAATTTAGTAATAATCTGATAGTATTTTTTATTATTTCCGTTTAATCTAATGGATCTGGCATAAGCCCAATAAATTAGTTCTGAGCAATAAAAGGATTTGGTATATTGCCGGAAGGAAAAATTATATGGATAACCGACCACTTCAACCACATAATTGCTTGCTTTTTGCATAGTATATTCATTACAAAACAGAGGCTTTAAAATTATGTAATCATCAATTGTGTCTATAAGCTGTTTAATGGTTTTCTTTTCAACACCCTTGCCTGTTGCTTCAACAACCTCATTATCTGATATTATTATTGCTGTGTGAGTCCAGTATCCTTTTATGAAAACATTTGTAAGTTCAAAATTCTTATGCGAAAGCAAAATCATACCGGGTTTTAAAGCACATCGTAAATCACTTGAATTATGATTACTGCACTGATATTCTCTACCAAAACGCCAATTAACTTTATTGGCAACTCTGGCAAAAGGGGCAATTAATATATAACGATCAGCATAACGCATTTGGCAAAAATATAATTAATTTTCGAATCAACCTGTTTAAGAATCCATAAATTATGTTAATGATTTTTAAGAAGCCTTAATTTTTTGTGGTGGATACTTTTTAATTAATATATAAAATAATTACCCAATGACTTAATGATTCAATGATCTACCATTAACCGGCAGAGTAAAGCAAAACAGACTGCCTTTTCCAATTTCGCTTTCCACACCTACTTGTCCTCCCAATTTTTTTATTATACGGCTAACGATTGACAGACCTAATCCATGACCTTCAATTTTAACCTGATCTAACCGCTCAAATTTTTTAAAAATACGAGTTTGATTTTTTTGAGATATCCCCGGTCCATTATCACGAACACAAAAACGCACCATACCTTCTGGTACTTTATCAGTTTTACCGGTATCTACAGTAAGTTTTATACGCGAATGTTCACCTCCAAATTTAACGGCATTGCTTATATAGTTTACCCATACTTGTTCTACCCATGATGCGTATCCTAAGACGGATGGAAAGGTATCCGGAAAAGTAATTTCGGCATTGTTTTTTTCTATCATTGGCGACAAACTGTTTATTGCTTTGACAACAATATCGCTCATATTCAATATACCGATATTAATTTCTATTTTTCTTAAACTGGCAAACAAAATCAAATCATTAATAATATTATTCATTTTATCACTATCATGAACTATCTGTTTAATATAATCTTTGATTTCTTCTTCTAACAATTCAGAGTATTCGTCATACAAAAGTTCAGCAAAGCTAATGATTACTGCAAGTGGATTTTTCAGGTCGTGGGCAACAGTATGGGCAAAATTATCTAATTCTTCGTTACGCTCTTGCAGTTCTTTTGTTCTTTCTTCAACAATTTTTTCCAGTTCATTCATCTTTAAATTTGCGATTTTATTCAATTCCCATTTTTTACTAAGGGTGTATGCAAGCTGTCTGACTTCAATATTATCAAAAGGCTTTTTTAAGATCAGAAGATTGTCGTTATTGCCAAATTTGTCGAATAGTTCTTGCCACGAATAATCAGAATAAGCAGTACAAATAACTATCTGCATGTCCGGATATATTTTCCATATCTCCGAAATTGTTTCTATTCCATCCAAACCCGGAGGCATTCTGACATCAACAAAAGCAACAGCATAAGGATTTTCATTTTTAATGGATTCTTTCACCATTTTCAGACCTTCCTCTCCCTGTATTGCGCAATCTATCAAGTATGTTTCTTCCTGTTGATTTGACGATTCTCCCAAAAGTGCTTCTTCCAGTTTATCAAGATCTTTTTTATTTTCTGTGGAAATAAGAAGTACTTTTTTGAAATCCTGATGGATTTGAATATTGTCGTCTATTATTAGTATCTTCTTCTTATTCTGAATGGCAGTTATACTCATAATTACTCCTGTTCTTTATATGTTGGTAAATGTACAATAAATTTTGCTCCTTTGCCTTCACCTTCACTTTCAACGCTTAATTTGCCTTTTAGTTCAGTCATGGCAAGTGCACTGGTGTGAAGTCCGAAGCCCTTACCATATTTCTTTGCTGTAAATCCATAAGAAAATATTTTAGTAAGGTTTTCTTTTAAAATACCTTCACCATTATCTGTTATCTCAATTATTTGATGCATGGTATTTTCAAAAATATTTATGTTTATCACTCTATTCTCTTCATCTTTTGTTTCCAGTGATTCTTTAGAGTTTTTCAGCAGGTTTACAAATATCTGTATAAGTTTACCTTTCTCTAAAAGGATCAGTGTGGTTTTGGAATAATTTTTTGTGATCTTTATTTTATATTTTCTGAACATTTCCGAGTGCATTTTCAGAACATCATCCATCATATTAGAAAGTACAACTTTCTCTACTAATCCCATAACTCCGGCATAACTCTGCTGCACTGCGATTATCTCTTCGA
>DAOVNY010000169.1 GCA_030630005.1 Bacteroidales bacterium
ACAACGCGGACAGGGAAGTGATTACAGGCGAACGACTTTGCAGAAGTTCACCGATTATGTTAATGAAACAAATGATTTCCCTGTTGTTGAATTTCGTTCGCGGCATAATGCTGCCGAAGAAGCAATAGGATATGGCAAAGCCACAATGTTTAATCACATGTTACGTAAAAAGTTTGGCGATGAAAAATTTATTCAAGCATACCGTACATTTTATGTTGACAATAAGTTTAAAATTTCTTCCTTTAATGATATCAGAATATCTTTCGAGAAAATTACAGGCAGTGATTTAAAGCCGTTTTTTGACCAATGGCTTTTACGAAAGGGCGCTCCTGAAATAAAACTGTCGGATGTAAAATTGGAAAAAACCGGTGAGCAATTTAATCTGGAATTTACCTTATCTCAAATTCAGAAAGAAGATATTTTTTCCCTGAATATTCCTGTGGCAATTTATTTTGAAGATGAAGTTGAACTTAAAAATGTTGATTTGAACGAAAGGTCAGTTACTTATAATTTTAAATTTCAAGAACAAGCTTTAAAAATTGAAGTTGACCCGCAGTTTGATGTTTTCAGAAGGCTTGATAAATCAGAGGTGCCACCGTCTCTTTCCCAGATTTTTGGTGCTAAAGAAGGAAAAATTGTCCTGCCAAAAAACAGCCCCTTTTCAGATGATTATTCAAAACTTGCCGAAACATGGAAAAAGACACAGGAGGTACAGGGAAAAACACTCGATATTGTTTTAGATGAAGACCTGAAAAAACTGCCTGAAAATAAAGCTATTTGGATAATCGGCTTTGAAAACAAATTTGCCGGACTGTTTTCAATTCAGGAAGATTATGCTGCCTATTTCGATGAAGCACAAACTGAACTTATTAATGAACTTTCCGAAACAGGCTCACTCGTATATGCCATTCCGAATCCTGAAAACAATTTGCAAACCATCGGATTTATCGGGACTAATGTAAAAGAAGCAGTTCCCGGGCTGACAAGATTACTCTCACATTATGGAAAATACTCTTACCTTGGTTTTGAAGGAAAGAGGCCATCAAACGTTTTAAAAGGCACATTTCCGGCTTTGAATTCGCCTTTGTTTTATTTAATTAAATATGATGGCAAAACCCCGGAAATAAAAGTAAAATTAAAACCTGAGAAAGCATTGGCTGAGTATAAATAGTGCCTGTCTATAAAGTCATCTTTTTTGATTTAAGAACAAGGATTAATCCCGATATGCTAAAGCTACGGGACAGGCGATTTCTGATTTTAGAAGTATTTAAAAGAATAAATTTTTCTTACATACTTGACTTATTTTGCATATATTTGTTGTTTAATAATACGTTAGCAACAATTGCTCGCAATATCTGGAAAAAAAGGGGACAGGAATGAAACTATTAGGACAATAAAGATGACGATAAACAATACGGTAAATTTTTGACATCATCAACTAAAAGCAAGAATTTTTAAGATTTAGTTTTGGCTGACCCACAAGAAATTTGTTCTATGCTTTAATGAAAATAACTTATATTTACAGAAATTTTTAGATTTAAAATAATGACAGTTGAAAATACTGAAAATTTATTTAATATAAAAAATAATACAAGAGCTGAGCCTTTTTTAAGATGGGCTGGTGGAAAACAACGGTTACTAAAACAAATTAAACAATATCTTCCTATACAAGGATTTCACAATTATCATGAACCATTCTTAGGGGGTGCTTCAGCATTTTTTTATCTTAATCCTACGAGTAAATCCTTTTTATCTGATTTAAACTCAGATTTGATTAATACATATATTCAAATACGTGATAATATTGATGATGTTATAAGGGTCTTAAAAACATATAAAAATACAAAGGAAGATTATTATAATATTAGAAGTAAAAAGTACAAATGTAAGTATAAAAAAGCCGCACAATTTATTTATTTAAACAAGACCTCTTTTAACGGTATATATAGAGTGAATAGTGATGGAATATACAATGTACCATACGGATACCGAAAAAATGTTAATATTTTAGATGAACAGAACTTGAGAAACGTAAACAAAGCATTAATAAATGTGGAGTTACAAACTAGAGATTTTGAAGAATCTTTATCAAATATTAATAAAGATGACTTAGTTTTCCTTGATCCTCCATATACAGTTGCGCACGAAAACAATGGTTTCATTGAATATAATCAAAAAATATTTTCGTGGGATGACCAAAAAAGATTATCTAAAAAAATCAAAGAGATTATAAAAAAAGATGCATTTTTTATACTTACTAATGCATGTGATAATAATATTGAAAAGCTATATAAAGAAATTACTAAACCCTTTAAAGTTCAAAGAAGTAATACAATAGGAGGAAAAGGTGCAAATAGAGGACATGTTAAAGAATTTATATTTACTAATTGTATTTAATAAATTATGGAAGAAAAAAAAGTTATTGAAGGTCTTATACATATTAAGGATATTTCAAATTCAAGAATTAGTGCTCGAAACTCAGAATATGAATATATTACTATAAAAAAGAATCAGCTTGACGAATACATAAAAGATGGTTGGGAGTTTTCGAGGAAAAATAAGCAATCTTATAGACTTAAAAAACCAAAATCTCATGATATTGCTTTTGAAGACAGAGTATGGGCTCTCTTTGCTAAGATGAGATTCGATTATTTAAATGCGGATCGAAATTTTAAAATTAAACATTCAAAGGACTTATCGATTCCCGGTAAACAGATTGATGTTTTTGCTGCCGACAATGAAACAGCAGTTATAATTGAATGTAAGAGTGCTGAAGTAAGGAAAAAAGATAGCTTTTCAAAAGACATTGCAGAAATTGGATACATTAGAAGAGGAATTACTAATACAATCAAAAAGCATTTTAATTCTAAACCTAAAATTGCTTGGATATTTGCTACAAATAAAATAATAATGAACGACAATGATAAAGCTAGATTAAAAGAAAATAATGTTATTTATTTTAATCAAGATGACATTAACTATTATGAACAATTAGTATATCATTTAGGATCTGTAGCAAAATATCAGCTATTTGGAAGGCTATTTAAGGATAAAGAAATTCCTGAATTAAGTAATAAAGTTCCAGCTATTCGAGGGAAAATGGGAGGTTATACTTATTATTCCTTTTCTATTGAACCCGAAGTATTGTTAAAGATTGGTTTTGTTTTACATCGAACTGATTCAAGCAAAGAAGCTTTTGACAGTTATCAAAGAATGCTTAAAAGAAAAAGAATAAAGGATATTGGAGAGTTTATTAATAACGGAGGATATTTTCCAAATTCAATTATCATTAATATTAGCACTGGAAAAAAGAATGAGCCATTACAGTTCGATAAGGCAACATCTACTGAATATTCATCTCAATCAGTTTTAGGAGTACTTCATCTACCTAAAAAATATCATAGTGCATTTATTATAGATGGACAACATAGATTGTTTGGCTATGGAAATTCTGAATGGAAATCAAAAAACACCATCCCTGTAGTTGCTTTTGAAGATTTGCCGGCGAAGGACCAGACGGAACTATTTGTAAAAATTAATCATGAACAAAAATCGGTAGCTAAGAATTTGTTAAGAACATTAATGTCAGAATTTAATTGGGGATCAGATAGCCCAGATGAAGCATTTGAGGCTTTGAAAACAAAATTAATTCATAGACTAAACAATAGTGATGATTCAGCACTTTATAGAAGGATTATAATAGGTGAAGAAAAAAAATCTGAAATTCGTTGTTTGACATTGGAATATCTTATCAGATACGGTCTCAATAAAACAAATTTTTTTGGGGTAATTCAGAAAAAGAAACTGATAAAGACAGGTTATTTATGGGCGGGTGATTATGCCTCTACATTAAAAAAGTCATTCGATTTTATAAATTTATGTTTAATTCATATAGAAGTTGGCACAAAAGAACATTGGGACAGAGGAAGTGCACCTGGCGGATTTATTACAATGAATAATGGAATAGCAACATCTATCCGAATTATTGATAATATTTTGGATTTTCTTACAAAAAGTAACGGGTTAGAACCTGAGAAATTAACTCCTAAAGAAATATATCAAAAGGTAAAGCCATTTCTAAATCCTGTAATAAATTTTATAAACCTATCGGATATTGAAGAAATTAAAAAATTAAGAAGTTATTTTGGCGCAGGGGCTGTAGATAAGATATTGCGAGAGTTTCAATATGTAATACAGAATGATTTTGAGGAATTTAATCCTGAAGGTTTAGAACAATGGATTAAAGATTTTACAAGTAATTATAATACTCCTGCTAAAGAATTAGGTGATGAAATACAACTGAAAATCAGAGATCATGTATTTGAAAATTTAAAAGAAGAATATGGCAAAAAAAACTGGTGGAAAGAAGGCATCCCAAAGGAAATACAAAAATATTGTGCAGACTCAGAGATAGATGAAGGTTACACAGACAATAAAGAAAATTATTTGTTGACGTTACACTATCAAAGCATTATCAAAAACAATAAAATAATTCTAATTAATTATTATACTCCACCTGACAAGGGTTCTGCCTCTATTGATAAAAAGTTAAGTTGGTTTGTACAATTTAATTCCATCAGAAAAAAATATTCTCACCCTGAAAGAGAAAAAGTTACTGAAGAAGAACTTACTTTTCTTACAGAATTAAAAGATTGGCTTATGAAAAAACTTGAAGCAAAATTCACCTCTTAAAACTAAATCTTAAAAAAAAGAAGATATCGAAATAATGCGAGCAAAAGTTGCTAACAGCGTACAAAAAACATAAGGTGGGGTCGATGTTTTTAACAAATAAAGTGCTATATTTGATGCAGATATATAAATTAATAACGCATGGTGGAAGACCGCCCAACGATTTCTTGCACGCAAATCGTTAAAAATAAAGAAAGAAGAAAAAACAATATGATACAACTATTAACTGTAGGCGTGATTGGAAAATCACTAAAAGAAAACGAAAAACGAGTAGCCATTCATCCGGAACATATAAAACGCATTCCACAGAGATTACGAAAACAAATCACTTTTGAAGAAGGGTATGGATTGAAATTTGGCATGGAAAACAACACTTTATCCAAACTTACATCAGGACGAGTTGCTTTTAGAGAGGAAATACTGAAAGGCTTTGATTGTGTGCTAATGCCCAAACCTTTGGCAAAAGATTTGTCTC
>DAOVNY010000130.1 GCA_030630005.1 Bacteroidales bacterium
AATAGTTCCGTCAACCCATTTGATGGCAGCAACTATTTCATCACCGATATTTGGTTTTGCGGGTTTTCCGCAAATTTTCTCGGCTTCATCTTTTAGTTCTTCAATTGTTTTGATAGGAAGATTGCTATCTTTTAATTTTTCAATTAAATCTTTACGTAAAGGATTTATTGCTATTCCACGTTCTGTTACTATTACATCAATAAGTTCTCCTGGTCCACAAATTGTTGTAACCTCATCTTTTATAACAGGAATCCTATCACGGAAAAGAGGAATTGGTAAAATTGTACATTTTGAAAAAAGACAGTTCTGCCAGCCACCAATGCCGTGAAGCAAATACCCGTCGGAATGAGTTACAACATTTGCATTAAAATTAACATCAACCTCCGTAGCACCAAGGATTACAACATCAACCATAGTAGAAAAATTTCCTTTACTATGATAATTATAACTTGTAAAAGGACTTGTATTTACATGTCCCGGATTTTCGCGAATTGACCTTACGCCTTCAAGATCAAAAGTCTGTCCGTCGAGGATGTAGTCAACCAAACCTTCTTCCAGCATTTTTACAGGATACATATTACTTCCGGCTCTGATAAATCTTGCTTTAATTCCACGTTCTTTAAGCATATCGCCAAAATAATTTCCTATTGATAATGCAGTTCCACCGGCTCCTGCCTGATATGAAAATCCGTCTTTAATTATTCCTGCTTCATCGCAAAATTTTGCTGTTATCTCCGCTATCAAAAGCCTGTCGGGACTTTTGGTAATTCGGGTTGTACCTGAAATAATTTTTTCGGGCAAACCGACTACATCAACTTTAACAGTATAATCAACATAATTCCCGTGAATTTGCCAGGGAATACAAGGAAATGGAACCAGATTATCGGTAACTACAATTACTTTATCAGCGTATTGAGAATCGGCAAGAGCAAATCCTAAAAGACCACATGCAGCGGGTCCGTTAACACCATTTGCATTTCCAAAAACATCAGCCGTTGGAGCTGCAATAACAGCAATATCAATTTGCACATCTCCATCCTGCACAGCAGTATATCTTCCACCATGAGAACGTAAGACACCTACTCCTTTCATCTTCCCTTGCGAACAAAATCGTCCGAGAGCACCGTTCATACTACCTTCAATCCTGTTGATAGTACCGTCTTCGAGATATTTTATTATGGGTTCCTGACAAGGAAATGAAGCCGAAGGATACCAACGCAAATCTTTAACTCCAAGCTCTTTTGCAATATCAAAAATCTGAACTGCAATCAAATCGCCATTTCTAAAATGATGATGAGTAGAGATTGTCATTCCGTCTTTTAATCCGGCTTTGATCAATGCTTCTTTAAGACTGGGAACTAATTTATTTCCATCTGCCGGATAATCGGCACAAGTAGGAATTTTCGGAGCAAACTTTCTCCCCGTAGGTCTGAATTTTCCAACACCCATAAACGGAACATGTTTTTCACCATTGATAATTGTGGGAACATCTCTTCCAACAGCATTTTTAACTATTTTATCGTATTTTTTCATTTTTTCTTTTTTAAAATATTGGCATTCAGTTTATTTTTCCATGAGAAATTCTTCTCTCCAGTTTTTTGATATAAAACCCAGGTCAATAGCGAGGTTAATAGTTTTCTCGGCACGTTTTACAACTGGAGGGTCTATCATTTTTGTCCCGAGAGAAACAACTCCAAGACCTTGTTCTTCGGCAATAATAAAAGCATTTACAATTTTTTTAGCCTTTTCGATATCGGCAGCATCGGGAGCAAAATTCTCATGTATAACTTTTATCTGTCGTGGATGTATGCATCCCATTCCATCGAAACCGAGTGATTTTGATTTCAGAACATTTTGTTTTAAAGCTTCCATATCACCAACATCAGAAAATACCGAATCAATAGCTTGAATACGTGCAGCTTTGGCAGCATTAACCAACATACTTCTCGCAAAAAATGATTCAGTTGCTTCGTTTGTACGCTTGGTGTGTATATCGGCAGTATAATCTTCAAGACCAATTGCAAGAGAAGCAATATTATCGGCAGCCGACGCAATTTCAAAAGCTTTAATCACGCCAAGAGCACTCTCAATAATCGGCATCAGCCAAACCGGATAATCTAATTCATGCTTCTTTTTTATTTCATCAATACGTTTGTTTACCTGATGAATTTGATCAGCACTTTCGCATTTTGGAACAAGAATAAGATTTATGTAATGAGGAACAATAAAATCCAAATCAGCCAATCCGAGAGGGATCTGATTAATTCTCACCATTCGTTCAGCACCGTAAAAATCAACTTGTCTGAGTGCATTTCTAACTATCAGTTGAGCTTCTGATTTTTTGTCCACCGCAACTGAATCTTCAAGATCGAGAATAATTCCGTTTGGTTTATGAATCCCTGCATTAAGCATCAAACTTGGTGAATTTCCGGGCAGATACAATCTCGAAAATCTGTACCTATCCTTAGTTGTCTGGTATTTATTTTCCTTAATAATTTCAGGTAAAAACTCTTTTTCTGTCTTGATAAGTTTTTTGATAACAGCTTCAACTCTTGCTGCAATCACAAAAGGCAATGCACCTGAATCTTCAATTTTAATGTCTGCATTTTTAATTTCAAAAAATTCAAGTATTTCGTTAATCAGTTTAATGATTGACTCTCCAAATAAAACTTTCACTTTACTTTCTAATTGAATATCAATTCCACCGCTTTTTTTTATTTCGAGAGTAACGAAACAATCGGATCTTACTCGTTTACCTTTATTTCCGGAAGTTGCTATATTTCCCATTTATTTTAAATTTAAGTTTATTATTTTTTTGATTGCCAAAATTAATGGAAATAATGCTATTACAAAAGAAATATTACTAACTTTGATTCGAAAAAAATGAAAACAATAAAATATTTAAGCGGACTTATTTTACTGACAACAATTATCTTAATTAGTGCTTGCAACAAGGATAAAACCGATCCGGTAATTACAATTCTCGGAGACAATCCGGAAACACTTTGCGTAGGTCAAACTTATGAAGATGCCGGAGCAACAGCCCTCGACAATGAAGATGGTGATTTGACCGACAAGATCGAAACCACTATCAATGTTGATAATTCGCAACCCGGAACAGGGCATGTAACTTATTCGGTTACTGATAATGCAGGAAATACAGGAACTGCAACAAGGACGGTTGAGGTGATTTATTGTAAGTGATTGAGCGTTAATTATTACCAATCTCAGGAGATATATCTAACATTTATTAAATCCGCAATTTTCTTAAAATCTTTATCCATGGTAATTATTTCCAAATTTTTGTCAACGGATAAACATGCCTGATATGAATCATCAAAATCTAAATTGTATTTTTTTGAAAATTTTAATATTTCAATATATTTTTCTTTGGTAAGTGATAAAATGGAAATCTTAGGTAAAATATCTTTGAGAAATTTACTAAAAGTTTTCTCTTTCTTGTTCCTCAACAAAATAACTCCTATTGAATGTAATGAGAAATCTGAAATGGATAAATTATCTATATTTTCTTGTAAGAAGTCTTTGCATAATTCTTTTTTCTCCTGATTAAGAAGTATTTCAAGAAAAATATTTGTATCAATCAACAAGTTCATCTCAAAAAATTTGCCTGATGTTGTAATTCAACAGATGTATAATCATTCTTTAACTCTGATAATCCATTTTCCCAATCAAAAGAAAACTTTGTGTTTTTACTATCTTTTTTCTGATATTTATCTAACAAAAACTCAATGTAATCTAAAACCTGTTGTTGTATTTGTTTTGGCAAATTCTCAAAATCCGAAATATAATTTATGATTTCCATAAGTATTCTTTTTATACAAAATTAATAAAAATAATATCAACATCACAATAACTAATAAATCAATACAATATTTCTTATTTTTGCCTACATGCTAAAAATCCCACAAAAAAGAAAAAACTTATACTTGGTGTTGTTTATCAGATTATTGATAATTCTGATATTATTTTCTTTTTCAAGGATACTTTTTTATTTGTTTAACCTATCCTTTTTTTCTGATATCTCAACTTTAGAATTCTGGAAAATAATTTTTTATGGTATTCGCTTTGATATTTCCACTGTTCTTATCATCAACTCTCCATTTATTATTCTTAATATAATCCCTCTAAAAATAAGATATAATAAGGCTTACCAGTTTTTGGGCAAATTGTATTTTTACATTATAAATACTATCGGGTTGGCAGCAAATTTCATTGATATTATTTATTTCAGATTTACACTTAAAAGAACTACCAGCGATATTTTCAATTTTCTGGCAAACGAAGAAAGCGAAATAATAAATCTCCTGCCTCAATTTTTTATCGACTTCTGGTACATTTTTATACTTTGGTTATTATTTGCTTTTTTATTGATAAAAACATCAAATATCTTTGAGGTGAAGGCATGTAAAGACATTTCCAAAAACCTTAAATATTATTTAAAACACACAATCATTTTTGTAATACTTGCATTTTTTACTATTGTCGGGATTCGGGGTGGATTTCAGCTAAAGCCTATCAGCACTATCACAGCCGCACATTATACATCAGCAAAAAATACTCCTCTCATTCTTAACTCGGCTTTTTCAATCATCAAAACAATTGATAAAAAAGGTGTTAAACCTGTTAATTATTTTGATGACCAAGAAAAATTAAATTCTATTTATTCCCCAATTCATAAAGTTGGTGAAGAAAAAAGAGATTTTAAAAAACTTAACGTGGTAATTATAATCATGGAAAGTTTTTCAACCGAGCACATAGGAACATTAAACCCGGATTTGGAACACGGAAAATATTTGGGCTACACTCCTTTTTTGGATTCATTGATAAATAAAAGCCTGACTTTTAAAGGATTTGCCAACGGAAAAAGATCTATCGAAGGTATCCCTGCTATTGTTGCCGGCTTGTCAACATTAATGAATCTCGATTATTTATCTTCAATTTATTCAGGAAATAAAATTAACAGCTTGGCATCATTATTAAAAAAGGAAGGATATTCAACAGCATTTTATCATGGCGGGAATAACGGCACAATGAGTTTTGATGTTTTTGCACAAATTGCCGGTTACGATAATTATTACGGTAGAGATGAATATAATAATGATGATGATTTTGATGGGAAATGGGGAATTTTTGACGAGGAATATTTTCAATATTTCGCAAATGAACTCAACAAAACCAAACAACCTTTTTTCACCACCATTTTCTCATTGTCATCTCATCATCCTTACACAATTCCCGAAAAACATAAAAACAAATTCCGAAAAGGAAAGCTCGAAATTCATAAAAGCATAATGTATGCCGACTATTCGCTAAAAAGATTTTTTAAAACGGCTTCGGAAATGCCTTGGTTTGACAGTACACTTTTCGTGATAACCGCTGATCATACATCAGAGCACTATTTTGACGAATACCAGACAAGCACAGGGAATTATGAAATTCCTGTCATTTTCTTCCAAAATAAAAGCAAACTCAAAGGCATTCAAAAAGATATTGCACAACAATGCGATATTATGCCAACAGTTTTAAATTATCTGAATTTTGATAAAAATTATATTTCTTTCGGAAAAAATGTATTAGATACAACATCATCAAATTTTGCAATCAGTTACCTTAACGGGATGTATCAGCTTGTAAAAGACAATTATGTTTTGTATTTTGATGGTGAAAGATCCGTCTCGCTTTTTAATTTAAAATCTGATAAATTACTTCAAAATAACCTGATTGATAAACAAAGTGAAATTGCTGACAATATGGAAATATTTGTTAAAGCAATAATTCAGCAATACAATTCGCGTTTGATAAACAATGAACTTACAGTATCAAAAAAATAAAATGCCAAAAAAGAAAGTACTTTTTATTATCAACCCAAAGTCTGGTATCGGCAAACATAAACTGCTCGAAAGTTATATAAATAAAGCTCTTGACAAAAATCGTTTTGAATATGATATTTCTTATACCAAATTTGCAGGTCAGGGAACTGTGCTGTCAAAAGAAGCAGTTGACAAAGCTTATGATATTGTGGTTGCTTCGGGTGGTGACGGATCGGTAAATGAAGTTGCGAGAGGATTAATTGGTTCTAAAACATTATTAGGAATTATTCCGGTAGGATCAGGAAACGGACTTGCTCATCATTTGCAAATTCCCGTTAATCTAATTCAGGCGATTGAGCTTATCAATAAAACCAAAACAATAAATATTGACACTGCATGTATTAACGATAAACTTTTTGTAAGCATTGCCGGAATTGGATTTGATGCACTTGTAGCAAAAAAATTCACGAAAGTGAAAAGACGAGGGTTTTTATCATATTTCAAAAT
The DNA here is from genome assembly GCA_030630005.1 of Bacteroidales bacterium. Classification (GTDB taxonomy): domain Bacteria; phylum Bacteroidota; class Bacteroidia; order Bacteroidales; family JAIORY01; genus JAIORY01. The sequence continues at coordinate 6,339 of DAOVNY010000130.1, forward strand.
TATAGCAAAAGAATATCCAAAATACAAACCGCAGAAATATGAAATAAATATTGACGGGAAACAATTCACTCGTACAGCATTATTTATTAGTTTTGCTAACTCAGATCAATTTGGGTATAACACATTAATTGCTCCAAAAGCAAAAATTGATGACGGAATGATTGATGTTTGTATAGTTAAAAAAGCTCCGGTAATAGAACTACCATTTCTGGCACATTTGCTTTATTGGAAACAAATTGACAAATCAAAATTTATTGAAACAATTAAAGGAAAAGAAATTAAAATAAAACAAGAAAAAAAATCAACGGTAAATATTTTTTTTTATCAAACCCCTATCATAAATATACCAGTTGTCATTTCTGAAAATATAATATGCCACCATTTTTATACCATTTCCTGAATAGGTTAATCCTGCAATATTACCCGACAGATCCCTTTCAACTATTTCCATACCCCTATCTAAATGTGCAAACATCAATGAAAGCAACAG